>JACJNW010000037.1 GCA_014695195.1 Cyanobacteria bacterium FACHB-DQ100
TCATCAACACGCCGAACCAGCCTACGTAGAGGCGGTTGTCGGTCGAGGTCACCCAGTTGCAGAACTGCGCCCACAGGTTGGCGCTTTCGCGTCTCTGTAAGGTCGTTGTCATGATTTTGTATGAGTGCTAATTGGTTTACTCAAAGATTAGATTGACGAATCAATCTCTTAATCTAGATTAAGAGATTTATTTCGTTTTGTAAAGAGGAGAATTAAGTTTTCGCTCACCTCATGTAACAATTTCTTCATTCCCTGAGAATCAGCGATTTCGTGTTTGCGGGTCTTGTCTCCAGAAACGAGAACAAGTGCGGATTCTTAGAAGTGCCAGCGCTGATCTCGTATTCATCTTTAAGAAGCGCTTATCAGTTCTAAAGTGGCAGATGAACGAGTAAACGCCAGAAGGATAGCCAGCGAACAGCAGATCTGTTATCCCAGATAGAGAATCTAATCTTTGTGTAGGAATGCGATCGATTACTTACAGTCCGGCTTATACAATTGTTCCAACCTATGAATGCTTTAATCGCTGTACGTATTGCAACTTTCGGGCGGAACCAGGGCAAGATGAGTGGTTAAGCCTATCTCAAGCAGAAAAAACTTTAGAGCGCCTTCAGTCTCAAAACGTTATTGAAATCCTGATTCTGAGTGGCGAGGTTCATCCTCAGCACCCGGTTCGGTCTGCCTGGTTTGATCGAATCTTTGCGCTTTGTGAGCTAGCGCTCTCGATGGGGTTTTTACCTCATACAAATGCGGGAATTCTCACCTTTGATGAGATGTCCAGGCTAAGAACAGTGAATGTGTCAATGGGGTTGATGCTGGAGCAAATGACACCAACCTTATTGGAAACCGTTCATCGGCATGCACCCAGTAAAGTTCCAGCCTTACGATCGCAGCAATTAGCCTGGGCAGGAGAACTAAAGGTTCCTTTTACAACAGGATTGCTGCTAGGACTTGGGGAAAACGAGCGCGATCGTATTGACACGCTAGAGGAGATTGCTCGAATTCACGATCGCTTTGGTCATATTCAGGAAGTCATCTTGCAGCCTTACAGCCCCGGTCAGAAAGAAAGCCTTTCTCAGACAGCTTTTCAGCCAGGGCAATTAATCGAATTAATCAAGATTGCGCGTAAGATTCTGGCAGAATCGATCGCAATCCAGATCCCCCCAAATCTTATTCAACACGATCTCCTTGCTTGTCTAGAGGCAGGTGCAGAAGATTTAGGCGGAATTAGCCCACACGATGAAGTGAATCCAGATTATCCCCATCCAGAAGCGGCAGACTTAGCGGTATTACTTGAATCACATGGATTCAATCTAGTCCAACGATTGCCAATCTACGCACAGTACGATCGCTGGCTTCCTGAACGATTGCAAACTGCTGTTCAACGCTACAGAACTGCTGGGCTTGCAACACCTAAAAAGTCTGTCACGTACTGAAGATATGTTTTGGGGTCTTCAAGCATCGGAAAATGAGCCGTATTGGGAATTGTAATGTGCTGAACTTGATCGCTCAATGCCGCCGCTTTTTCTCCCATTCCAGCAGGAATAATCTTGTCGTGCTCACCCGAAATTAGCAACGTCGGAACCAAAATTCGAGCGAATTCAGCAGGCATTGTCATCGCTGCTTCTTCGCTTACAGCAGAAAACATTGTTCCGAGTGCTGCCGCTTCATCTGCTAACAAGAAGTCAGCCAGAAAAGCGCGGCTCATGTCGCGTGGCACCGATTGATGCAGAAATCGCTGCATAAATAAACGATCGGTAAACGGTAAGCTATACAGCCACGGTAGGCGGAATTTCACCACGTATCCACCGAACTTATGGAAGGCTTTGAATGCTCTTTCCTGATATTCAAAAATACCGCTACAAGTAAGAACCGCACGATCGACCAATTCTGCGTAGCGATTCAGGAATAGAACCGCGATCGAAGAGCCGGTTGAATGAGCGTTGAGACAAACTTTTTGAAGCCTTAGGGCGACAAGCAGCCCTGCTAAATCTCTCACATAATCATCTAGGTGATAGGTCGATTCGGGCGCGGCATCCATTCTCGATCGCCCAAAACCACGCATATCGTACAACAGACAATCGAAATGGTGCGAGAGCGATCGGGCTGTACTTTCCCAATATTTGGCAGACCCACCCCAACCATGAATAAAAACTAAAACAGGCTTACCGCTCGGTTGATTGTCTTCCGATTCAGTAAGCCATTCGTAATAATGATTAAAGCCATTGACTAAAATGTAAGCCATGCTGAGCAGATTGAAACGTTTCTAACGTTTAGGGTATCATCCCGTTTTTAATCTGCCACTCAAGCTTTATGCTGATTCCGGTTTTGGAATTGAGGAAGGATGTAGGAGCAGTTCAGCCGTCGATCGCTTCTCAACCATTTCGCGAGTGATTGTACAACGAGTCACATCTTTACGTGAGGGCAACTCATACATAATATCGAGCATCATTTCTTCGACAATGCTGCGAAGGGCACGCGCTCCGGTTTTACGACGATACGCTTCTTGTGCGATCGCTCTCACTGCATCAGGCTTAAATTCAAGCTGCACGTTGTCCATTTTCAACAGTTTCTGGAACTGCTTGACCAGTGCATTCTTTGGCTCAGTTAAGATTTCAGCCAGCGCGTCTTCATCGAGCGGATCAACCACTGCCATGACTGGAATTCGTCCAATGAATTCAGGAATTAAACCAAATTTTACGAGATCATCGGGTTCTAAATGTTGTAGGACATCTGCAGTACGCTTCTCTTTGGATTGTTCGCCGGATTGAACGAAGCCCATTGCCCGTTTACCCATGCGCTGCTCAACTGCTTTATCGAGTCCCACAAACGCACCGCCGCAGATAAATAGAATATTGCTGGTGTCAATTTGAATGCAGTCTTGGTAGGGGTGCTTTCGCCCACCCTGGGGAGGCACATTTGCGATCGTACCTTCTAACATCTTCAGGAGAGCTTGTTGAACGCCTTCACCCGAAACATCACGAGTAATTGAGGGGTTCTCGCTCTTCCGAGCAATCTTATCGATCTCATCGATATAGATAATTCCGCGCTGCGCCTCTTCCACATCAAGATCGGCAACTTGGAGTAACCGAAGAAGAATGTTTTCGACATCTTCGCCCACATAACCTGCTTCGGTTAACGTGGTTGCGTCTGCCACAGCAAACGGGACATCAAGAATTTCAGCAAGAGTCTGAGCCAGAAGCGTTTTACCGCATCCAGTCGGCCCAATCAGAAGGATGTTTGACTTCTGAAGCTCGACCGTATCATCCGGAGAGGATTTGCCGTTGCTCTTTGCTTGAAGGAAGCTCAAGCGTTTGTAGTGATTGTAAACCGCAACCGAGAGAACTTTCTTTGCCTCGTCTTGACCAATTACATGCTCATCCAAATATTTCTTAATCTCACGCGGTTTAGGCAACTGATTTAGAGAAATATTGGCAGAGCGCGATCGACGTTTCTCCGGGGCTTGCTCTCGGCGCGGAACGGGTTGCGGGGCAGCGCTGGAGTCAAACAACTCCTCATCCAAAATCTCGTTGCACAAATCCACACACTCATCGCAGATATACACACCAGGGCCTGCGATCAGTTTGCGGACTTGTTCTTGAGACTTGCCACAAAAAGAACATTTCAGATGGGAGTCGTACTTTGACATAGCTGCCTCTTATCTTGCTGCGGCGACAGGTTCGTTAGCTTTGGGAAGATTCTGCCGAGTAATCACTTGGTCGATCAAGCCATAAGCTTTGGCTTCTTCGGCAGACATAAAGAAATCACGCTCTGTGTCTGCTTCGATGCGATCGAGCGGCTGTCCGGTGTGTTGAGCGAGTAGCTCATTCAGCTTGCGCTTATGATAAAGGATTTCTTTCGCTTGGATCTCGATGTCCACCGCTTGCCCTTGGGCACCTCCTAAAGGCTGGTGAATCATAATTCGAGAACTCGGCAAAGACATCCGCTTTCCAGGAGTTCCACCAGAAAGAAGGAACGCTCCCATACTAGCAGCCAGTCCAAAACAAATCGTGACCACATCACAGCTAACTTGCTGCATCGTGTCATAGATCGCCATTCCGGCTGTGACCGAGCCCCCCGGAGAATTGATATAGATTTGGATGTCTTTTTCAGGGTCTTCGGCTTCGAGGAAGAGCAGTTGCGCGACTAGAGAATCGGCAACCGTGTCATCGATCGCGCTACCAAGAAAGATAATGCGTTCGCGCAAGAGACGCGAGTAGATATCGAACGCCCGTTCGCCGCGTCCAGACTGCTCAACCACCATCGGAACGACGTTAGTTGGAGCAGCCTGAGACACGACATCAAGCGTACTGAGGTTTTGAATAATGTAGTCGTGAGATTGGGAGTTATACATGAGGCATACGGCTACGTTCCACAAGTCTAATTCTAGCCAACAAACGCTAAGTTATCCGGCAGACATCCGAATGCTTAAAGATTCGACGGTTATCCTTACTCTACGACTTCGACCTCAACCGCTTCAGCTTCGCTGTCATCATCGAGTTCGTCTACTTCTGGCTCCTCTTTTTTAAGCGTGCCTTCGGGAACGAGTTCGATCGTCGAATTGGTCGTCAACCAATCCATAATTTTCTCTTTCAGCAAGTCTTCTTCAACCGCACTCTTGAGGCGATCTACGTCGATGTCGCGTCCTTCAAATTCGCTCAGCAGTTCTTGAACCTTGTTGTTGAGTTCGTCTGCTTCGACTTTAAGCGATTCTTTCTTGGCGACTTCGCCCAAGGCGAGCGTGCGCTTAATTCGCTCGATCGCATCGGGTCGGGAGCGCTCTTTCAGCATCGGAATCGTGTCTTTGTTCAACAAGCGCTTGATATCGATGCCTTGTTGCTGAAGCTGCATGGCGGTTTGCGTCACCATGTATTCCACTTCACGCTCGATCATGGTTTCGGGCAGATCGGCTTCAACTTGATTCAGCAATTCGTTGAGAACAGCTTCTTCTTTGTTAGCTTTGGTTTGCTGCTCGGCTTCTTCCGTGAAACGCTTTTCTAGAGATTCGCGCATTTCGGCGATCGTCTCAAACTCATCGCCGCTTGCTTCTTTAGCGAATTCATCATCGACTTCGGGAAGTTCTTTTTCCTTCAGCTCTTTGAGCGTAATCTCGAATGTTGCAGGTCGTCCAGCAAGCTGCTCTTGGGGATAATCTTCCGGAAAAGTTACCGAAATTTCCTTAGTCTCACCAGCATTCATGCCGATAATTCCATCCACGAAGCCTGCAATAAAGCGACCCTCTTCGAGTTCAAGCTGAAAATCAGCAGCCTCGCCGCCCGGAACCTCAATTTCTTCTTCACCATCAGCAGGCGTGAAGCGACCCTTAAAGTCGATCACACTCACGTCTCCCCGCTGAGCGGGACGATCTTCAATCGGAACCAGCGTCGCCATCTGAGTCCGGTAGTTTTCGATCACCGAATTGACTCGTTCTGGATCAGGCTTGACTTCTTCTGCTTGCAGCGTGAAATCTCTATACTGCTTTAGCGTCACTTCCGGAGAGACATCTACCGCTGCCGAGAAGGTCAGCGCTTGACCGGGTGTGTATTGAGCAATTAATTCATCAAACGACGATCGCAGTTGGAAATTTCCTAGCGCCTCGACATTTTCCTGCTTAATCGCTTCTTTTAGCCCGGTATCGACCAGTTCTTCGATCACAGCCGCTTTGATTCGATTCATTCCGAAGCGTTGAATCAAGACTTGGCGTGGTACTTTGCCTTTACGGAACCCCGGAACATTCAACGATCGCGTAAAGTCCTGCAACACACGATCGTAGGTTTTCTGAGACATCTCTGGCGTAATTTCAATTTCCAGCCCGATTTGACTGGCGGGAAGCTTTTCCTGGGTAACTTTCATCGGCGTAAGTGACAAAGAATGCGAATTTCTATCAAGCAGTAAGCTATACTAACCGATTCTAGTCGCGCTTGCGCGATTCATTAGAGGGAATCTTAAGGATTGAGCCAATAAAATTGATCCGCAATTCTGCGATAATTTAGGGAATACTGGCAGTCGGAAAAGCATTCCAGCCACTTGAATTCGTGCCCAAAGCACGTTAGTCTCTGAAGAACAGATCGAACATCTTTATTATTTTTGCTAAGTCTCGCGTCAATCAACTCTTATTGAAGCTTTTCTAATTTGCAGCCCGTTTGGAGGAATTTATTTTGGGTCAATCCTATCGAGTAGCGATTTTAGGGGCGACAGGAGCGGTCGGAACTGAACTATTAGAACTGTTGGATCAGCGTGATTTTCCTGTTTCTGAATTGAAGCTGTTAGCTTCTCCACGATCGGCAGGTTCAACGCTGACATTTCAGGGGGAGAGTTTGGCGATCGAAGCCGTGAATGAGGCTTCGTTTAACAATGTTGATATTGTTCTTGCTTCGGCAGGCGGATCAATCTCGAAGCAATGGGTTAAAGATATCGTTGCGGCTGGGGCTGTGATGATCGATAACTCCAGCGCCTTTCGGATGGATGCAGATGTGCCGCTTGTTGTACCAGAAGTGAATCCAGAGGCAGCAGCACACCATCGGGGCGTAATTGCTAACCCGAACTGTACGACGATTCTGATGTCGGTTGCAGTCTATCCATTGCATCAAGTCCTGCCGATTAAGCGGATCGTGGCAGCGACTTACCAATCCGCGAGTGGTGCGGGTGCGCGGGCAATGGAAGAAGTGAAGCACCAATCGATCGATATTTTGCAAGGCAAAAACCCGAAAGCTGAAATTCTGCCGTACCCTCTAGCGTTTAACTTGTTTCCGCACAACTCGAAGCTGGATGAATCCGGGTACTGCGAAGAAGAGTTGAAAATGGTAAACGAGACTCGCAAAATTTTCGGAGTGCCGGATCTGAGAATTACTGCAACTTGTGTACGGGTTCCCGTTCTACGGGCACACTCAGAAGCGATTAACCTAGAGTTTGACTCTCCTTTCAGCGTGGAAAAAGCGAGAGAACTGTTACGACAAGCCCCAGGAGTCAAGCTTGTCGAAGACTGGAACGCAAACTACTTCCCGATGCCGATCGATGCTAGCGGCAAGGATGAGGTTTTAGTTGGACGCATTCGCCAAGATATTTCTAACCCAAATGGTTTAGAACTCTGGTTATGTGGGGATCAAATTCGCAAGGGTGCAGCCTTGAACGCGATTCAAATTGCAGAACTTCTAATCGAAAAGAACTTGCTTAAACCAGCTTTAGCAACAAATCGATAGTGACTTAAAGGAGTTTAAATAGAGTGTGGTAAATTTTGGAACTGTTTTGACTGCCATGATCACGCCATTTACAGCGGATGGAGCAGTCGATTATGCTGTCACTGAAAAGTTAGCGGCTCATTTAATCGAGACGGGTACAGATACGATCGTCGTTTGTGGCACGACTGGAGAATCGCCAACGCTTTCTTGGGATGAAGAATTTGAACTCTTTCAAGTTGTGAAGCGTGCCGTTTCCGGTCGAGCAAAGGTAATGGCGGGAACCGGATCGAACTCGACTTCAGAAGCGATCGCGGCCACGAAAAAAGCCGCTAGAATAGGATTAGACGGCTCATTACAGGTTGTGCCTTATTACAATAAGCCGCCGCAAGCGGGACTTTATCATCACTTTAGAGCGATCGCAGAATCTTCGGATTTGCCGCTGATGCTGTATAACGTTCCAGGTCGTACCAGCCAGAATCTCCAGGCTGAAACCGTCGCTCGACTCTCAGAAATTCCGAATATTGTTGCAATTAAGGAAGCGAGTGGCAATCTAGATCAAGTCAGTCAGATTCGGCGGATGACCCCATCTGAATTTGCGATTTATTCTGGAGATGATTCTTTGACTTTGCCGATGTTAGCGATCGGTGCGAAAGGAGTTGTCAGCGTTGCGAGCCATCTCGTCGGAACGCGACTACAGCAGATGATCCAAGCATTCGAGAAGGGTCAAGTTCAGAAAGCGACCCAAATTCACCTAGAGCTACTTCCATTGTTTAAAGCTTTATTCGTTACGACGAATCCGATTCCAGTCAAAGCCGCATTAAGTTTGCAAGGATGGCAAGTTGGCGCACTCCGCCCACCCCTTTGCTCTCCAGATGAAGAGGTGAAGCTTCAAGTCAAGCAAGTCATGGCGGAACTGAACTTGCTGCAAACGGCACATGCCTAGAGTTTCTGCACAACCGAATATTTCAGTGATCACAGGATGAGCATTTTGCTGCCTGCTGAATCTCTCAATCAATTTTCTCTTAACCCTAGAAAGGACACTGATGACTCAAAACAACTCGTCAAACGCGCTCAAAATCATTCCGCTCGGCGGACTGCACGAGATTGGTAAGAATACTTGCGTTTTTGAATACGGCGATGAAATTGTACTGCTCGATGCAGGACTCGCCTTTCCTACAGACGGAATGCATGGCGTAAATATCGTGCTGCCCGATATGACTTACCTGCGTGAGAACCGCGAAAAGATCAAAGGCATGATTATCACGCACGGACACGAAGATCATATCGGCGGTATTCCCTTTCACCTTAAACAGCTAGACATTCCAGTGATGTACGGCCCGCGTTTAGCGCTGGCACTGCTCGAAGGCAAGCTTGAAGAAGCGGGAGTCACCGATCGCACTGAGCTGAGAACGGTTCGCCCGCGCGATATCGTTCGCATCGGGACGCATTTCTTCGTCGAATTCATTCGCAACACGCACTCGATCGCTGATAGTTTCACGGTTGCGATTCACACTCCGGTTGGCGTTGTGATTCACACAGGCGACTTTAAGTTTGACCATACTCCGGTCGATGGTGAAAAGTTCGACCTTCAGCGTTTAGCCGAATACGGTGAAAAAGGCGTTCATTGCTTGATCAGCGATTCGACTAACTCTGAGATTCCAGGCTTTACGCCATCAGAACGATCGGTGTTTCCGAATCTCGATCGCGTCTTTACGCAAGCCAAAGGACGACTGCTAATTACGACCTTCGCTTCATCAGTTCACCGGATCAACATGATTCTGGAATTGGCAGAAAAGCATGGTCGAGCAGTTTCGGTGTTGGGTCGATCGATGCTGAACGTAATCGCCCACGCTCGCACTCTTGGCTACGTTAAATGTCGCGACGACATTCTTCAACCCCTGCACGTTACTCAGAAGATGCCGGATAAGGATGTCTTGATTCTGACAACCGGATCGCAAGGTGAACCAATGTCAGCAATGACGCGGATTGCGAACGGCGAACATCGTCAAGTGAAGATTCGAGAAGGTGATACGGTTGTATTCTCTGCTAACCCGATTCCTGGAAATACGATCGCGGTTGTGAATACGATCGATAAACTAATGATGAACGGCGCAAAAGTCGTTTACGGCAAGGATCAAGGCATTCACGTTTCCGGCCACGGCTGCCAAGAAGATCAGAAATTGATGTTAGCGCTGACTCGTCCGAAGTTCTTCCTACCTGTTCACGGCGAGCATCGGATGCTGATTAAGCACTCTCAAACGGCTCAAAGCACTGGCGTTCCGGCTGAGAACATGGTGATTATCGATAACGGTGATGTCGTTGAACTGACCAAGGATTCGATCAGCAAGGCTGGTAAAGTCAAGGCAGGAATTGAACTGGTTGATACGTCGCGATCGGGCATGGTGGACGATCGGGTTCTGAAAGAGCGTCAGCAGTTAGCAGGTGATGGAGTTGTCACGGTTGCGACGACGATCACGAACGAAGGTCGATTGTTTGCGAAGCCGGATGTGCATCTGCGGGGTGTCGTGACTTCGATGAATCCGGAACAGTTGCGAGGCAGAATTCAAGAAGCGATCGAGGCGGTGTTAAACGATCGTTGGAATGAGTTCTACAGCACGTTCGATGGTCGAGTCGAAATCGATTGGACGGGCTTACAAGTTCAGATCGAGCGCGAAATCCACCGTTTGCTGCGGCGTGAGCTTCAAAGCAATCCGCTGCTGGTGTTCTTGATGCAGAATCCTGATCCGGCTGCGGTGAAGGCGGCTCCGACTCGCCAACGCGCTACGGCGAAAGTAGCTTCGTAAGATTTGAGTTCTTGCCGTTGCGATCGTCACAGATTGCAACGGCAAGAATAGTGCGATCGGCGCGATTCTTGCTATACTCACAGAGTAACGAGAGGGCATGTAGCTCAGGGGATAGAGCACCAGATTCCGGTTCTGGGTGTCGCAGGTTCGATTCCTGCCATGCTCGTTTGATATAAACTCCTTAAAAGTTAATTACTTTTAAGGAGTTTTTTATGGAATGGGTGATCGAGTTTTCTCAATTCGACGATGATGAATGGTGATGCTAGATTTAGGATGAAGTTTCTCTAGGCTGAGAAAAACGCTAATGAATGCTAAAGAGTTGTCTTCTCAATTGATGACCAATGAGCAAGCAGAGTTGTATCAGCGAATTCAAGCATTCTCATTAGATCAACAAGATTCGCAACTCTCGTTTAGTAAACGCCTCGCTAAAGAGAATGGCTGGACGCTGGAATATGCTCAGCGCGTGATTGAGGAATATAAGAAGTTTGCATTTTTAGCAGTCGTCGCAGGTCATCCAGTTACCCCTTCAGACCCAGTAGACCAAGTTTGGCATCTGCATTTAACTTACACACGATCGTACTGGGAAGAATTTTGCGCTCAGGTTCTACAAACTCCTTTGCATCATGAGCCGACCCGTGGCGGACAAGCTGAAAGTGAGAAATTTGATGATTGGTATCGTAAAACTTTAGAGAGCTACGAGCAATTTTTTGAGCAGGCACCCCCAGTTGAAATTTGGGCTGCACCTAGCGATCGCTTTGGGCGCGATTTGCATTTTATGCGCGTGAACACTCAACAAAACTGGATACTACAAAAATCTCAGATTCGGACAATTGCAACGCTAGCCATTCTAGCTTTGTTAATGATTAGCTGCTCTGTCACAAGGATCACTCTAGTAGCAGCGGTTCTAATTGCTGGAATTGGAATTGGAGCAGGACTTGGATCAAGAGATTTTCTGATTACCAGCATTCGTTCCTTTAAGAATCCAGCAACTCCTCGCACTCGCGGTTTATGGGTCAATGGTGAAGGTTGCGGAAGTTGTAGCGGATGGAACTGGGGAGATTTTTCAGGCAATGATGGTGACGCTGGCGGTGATTCTGCCTGTGGATCAGACGGCGGAGGATGTGGTGGGTGTGGAGGATGCGGAGGATGTGGTGGGGATTAAACAAAAACAGAAGGAGCGATCGCACCAAGTGATGTTGCACTAATGCGGGGAGCGATCGAGCAAGACACCGAACAGATTGATATGAATAAGGGGCAGATATTTGTCCGATACAAGCATTATTCTTGCCCTGTACGATTGCGAAAAAGAACGAGTCTTTCAGTCAAGAGGTTCGACAACGCGAACAGTCGATCGTCTTCTCAACTAAAATCAAGCAAGACCTTGAACATCTTGAGGTGAGGCGGACATGGTTGCTCAAGCCGAGAAAAAGCACTACAGCGCTCAAGAGTATTTAGAGATAGAGCTTGTCTCCGAAGCCCGGAGCGAGTACCGCAGCGGGGAGATTGTCTTAATGACTGGTGGCACACCAAATCACAACGACATTGCCGGAAACCTCTATGTTTTACTCAAGACTGCTCTAAAGGGGAAAAATTATCGGACGTTTTACACCGATCAGCGTCTGTGGGTTCCAGGCGTTAGCCTTTACACTTATCCCGATGTCATGGTTGTACCGAAACCGATCGAGCTTCAAGTCGGGCGAACCGATACCGTGATCAATCCTTGTTTTATTGCTGAGGTCTTATCGAAATCGACTCAGAACTACGACCGGGGTGAAAAATTCGTTGCTTATCGGACAATGCTTAATTTTCAAGAATATCTATTGATCGACCAGTACCGAATTCATGTCGAGCATCATGTAAAGACGGCTGCGAATCAATGGCTATTTTCGGAATTTGATGATCCAGCAGTAACTTTAATGCTCAGAACAATTGGGATTGAAATTCAAATTGCAGAACTTTACGAAGGTATTGATTTTAGTGAGACATAAAAGAGGGGCGATCGCACAAACAATGCGATCGCCCCTCTTTTCTCAAACCAAATTGACCTAAACCGAAGCTGCAACCCTTTCTACATCAGGATTCGCTTCAGGCGTATCCTTCTCCGACGGCGGAACCACTTGCCAGAACTTCGGTAAGAACTCCGACCAGTTTTCCAGAATCGCCTTCGCTTTCGGACTACCCGTATGCTCAACGTGCGCCTCAAGTAGTTCTTTAAGCTGCCGTTCGCCAGCAGGTGCGGCAATTCGCTGAGTTTTAACGATCTCAGGATTCACTTTCGCTTGGAAGCTACCATCCTCATCCAAGAAGTAAGCCAATCCGCCTGTCATCCCTGCACCTACGTTACGACCTGCACGACCGAGAACGACAACAACGCCACCCGTCATGTATTCGCAGCAGTGGTCGCCAACGCCTTCGACAACCGCTTCAGCCATCGAATTTCGGACAGCAAACCGCTCTCCAGCTTGCCCATTGGCAAACAGTCGTCCACCTGTTGCGCCATAGAGACAAGTGTTACCAATAATCACGTTTTGAGACGGAGCATAGGTTGCCTCAGGTGAAGGCTTGATCGCGATCGTTCCTCCATGCATTCCTTTACCCACGTAATCGTTCGCTTCACCGACTAAGTTCAGCGTCATACAAGGGAGATTGAACGCTCCGAAGCTCTGACCGACACTTCCGGTAAAGTTCAAAGTAATTTGACCACTGAAACCGGAGTTACCGTACTGTTTCGCGATCGCACCCGCAATCCGAGTTCCAACTGTCCGATCAGTGTTGATGACATCAACTGCTTTCGTAACGTCGCCTTGATTTTGAATCGCCGCTTGAATATCAGCAGCACTCAGAATTTGATCATCTAGAACAGCACCATTGCTATGAACAGTTTCATGATTGAGCCAAGTGCGATCGCTGCGAGTGTCCGGTAGCTGAGTCAAACAATCGAGATTCAGCATTTGAGTTTTGGTCAGGCTGACACCCTCGCGCATCTTCAGAAGATCCGCACGTCCAATAATCTCATTCAGGGATTTGTAGCCTAGACGAGCTAAGAGCGATCGGACTTCTTCCGCCACGAACAGAAAGAAATTAACCACGTGCTCTGGTGTACCAGGGAAACGCTTACGAAGTTCTTCTTTCTGGCTTGCCACTCCGACCGGGCAATTGTTCGTGTGGCAGATTCGCGCCATGATGCAGCCTTCTGCAATCATCGCGATCGAGCCAAATCCGAACTCTTCACCACCCATCAGTGCTGCCATGACGATATCCCATCCAGCTTTGATGCCGCCATCAACCCGCAGAATCACGCGATCGCGCAGTTGGTTCTGCATCAAAACGCGATGAACTTCGGTTAATCCTAGTTCCCAGGGACTACCCGCGTGCTTGATTGAGCTTAACGGTGAAGCACCTGTACCGCCATCGTGACCAGAAATCTGGATAATATCTGCGTTTGCTTTGGCGACTCCTGCCGCGATCGTGCCGATTCCAACTTCTGCCACTAATTTGACTGAGACTTGAGCCACAGGATTGATTTGGTGCAGGTCGAAGATCAGTTGAGCCAAATCTTCGATCGAGTAAATGTCATGGTGCGGCGGCGGAGAAATTAGGGTGACTCCGGGCTTCGATCGACGCAGTAACGCAATGTAAGGACTTACCTTCGGCCCCGGCAATTGTCCGCCTTCACCGGGCTTCGCACCCTGAGCCATCTTGATTTCGATTTGCTTTGCGCTCATCAAATACTCAGGCGTAACACCAAAGCGACCAGACGCAACCTGCTTGATTGCGGAGTTAGCAGTATCGCCGGCTTTTAGTCCTTTGAGGTGCGGCAAGAGCGGGGATGTGCCGTCTTCAACTTCATTCAGCACTTTATACCGAACCGGATCTTCTCCACCTTCGCCAGAGTTCGATCGACCCCCCAAGCGGTTCATCGCGATCGCCAAGACTTCATGCGCTTCTCGCGACAATGCACCGAGCGACATTCCACCTGTACAGAAGCGTTTCACAATTTCGGTTGCGGGTTCGACTTCATTGATCGAAATGGATTCGCGATCGCTCTTGAAGTCAAGCAAATCACGCAAAGCAGTGATCGGACGATTTGCCAAATGCTGTTGGTACAGATCGTAGTGATCAAAACTGTTCGTTCTGACCGCTTGATGCAGATGTTTAGCCAGTTCCGGGCTGTTCATGTGATACTCACCACCCGGACGATATTGCACGAAGCCGAAGTTCTCTAGCTTTTTCGTGGTCAACTCTGGGAAAGCGCGACTGTGGAACGACAGAATTTCTTGAGCCAGTTCTGCGATCGTTAGTCCACCCAATCGCGAGGCTGTACCGAAGAAGCCTAAATTCAACAGATCGCCACCAATGCCGATCGCTTCAAAGATCTGTGCAGCTTGATAGCTCGACAGCAAGGAAATGCCCATCTTCGAGAGGATTTTGAGCAAACCGTCTTCGATCGCTTTGCGATAGTTCGCTTGCACTTGAGTTAAGCTTGCAGCTTTGATCTTGCCGCGCTCCATCAAGCCTTGAGTTTTGGAATCTGACCACCATTGGCGCACGGTTTCCAATGCCAGGTAGGGGCAAACAGCACTCGCGCCGTAACCAATCAAGCAAGCAAAGTGATGCGTACTCCAAGCCTGAGCGGTATCGACGATCAGCGATGCTTTCATCCGCAAACCTTGACGGATCAAATGATGGTGAACCGCTCCCACTGCCAACATGGGTGGGATGTAGCTTTGGTCTGCGCTTAATCGGGTGATATTGCCAGATTGACCCAAGCGATCGCTCAGCACCAAAATCTTTTTACCCGATCGCACCGCTTCCGCCGCTTGGTCACACAGTTGCTTGACCGCAGCTTTCAGCCCTTCGGGGCCTGCGGCAATTTCAAACAAAGTTGAAAGATTTGCGGTTTCTAAGCCCGATCGACGAACTTGATTAAGCTCCGGTTCACTCAGAACTGGCGATTCTAGAACAAATAGATTCGCACCTTCAGGCTTCGTCTCAAGGAGATTACCGCGTTCTCCAAGCTGCATCGTCAAGGACATGACGAGTTTTTCGCGCAGCGGGTCGATCGGCGGATTTGTTACCTGAGCAAAGCGCTGCTTAAAGTAGTCGTACAGCAGGTGAGGACGCTCAGACAGCACCGCTAACGGAATATCATCACCCATACAGAAAGTCGGCTCTTTGCCTTGTGCCGCCATGTCTTGAATGACCATTTCGACATCTTCTAAGGTGTAGCCAAAAGCGGTCTGATGAGTCAGAAGCGCTTGCGGTTCCATTTGCGCTGCTTCTAGAAACTCCTGAGATTGCAGCGTTTTCCGGTTCTTTAACCATTCTCCGTAGGGGCGGAGATTTGCCACGCGCTGCTTGATATCCCAGTTCTTTAGCACTTCATGAGATTCAAGATCAAATGCAATCACTTGACCAGGGCCTAACCGCCCTTTCTCAATCACTTCAGATTCTGGAATCTCAACTACACCTGCCTCAGATGCCACAACCAGATACCCATCGCGAGTAATCGTATAGCGAGCGGGTCTTAAACCGTTGCGATCGAGCGTCGCCCCCACGATTTTCCCATCGCAGAACGCTAATAGTGCAGGACCATCCCAAGCTTCCTGAATGCCACTGTGATACTCGTAGAAATCAACAATTTCAGGATGCTCGTTCAATTCCGGCTGATTTTTATACGCCTCTGGAACCATCATCATCAGCGCTTCAACCGGGCTACGTCCAGAACGAACGAGCAGTTCCATCACGTTGTCTAAATTAGCGGAATCACTATTATTGGAGTTCACAGTCGGTTTCAGCGCACCCACGCGATCGCCCCAGAATTCGTGTGCTAAGTCAGCTTCTCGCGCTCTCATCCAATTCACATTACCAAGCAGTGTATTGATTTCACCGTTATGTCCTAAAAGACGCATCGGTTGCGCTAAAGGCCACTTCGGCATCGTGTTCGTACTGAAACGACGGTGATACAGCGCAAATGCACTCTTATAGCTAGGGTTTTGTAGATCCTGATAAAACTCACCTAAAACCGCCGATCGCACCATACCTTTGTAAACGATCGTGCGCGTCGAAAACGAGCAGACGTAGAGTTCATCAAATCCTGGCTGTGCCTTCTCAGCTAGAATGCGGTGAATCTGCTTACGAGTCAGATAAAGTTTGCGCTCTAGCTCTTCTCCGCTCAAGGTGTCAGATTTCACTAACAATTGCTCGATCTGGGGCTGATTTTCCCGCGCTTGAATTCCGAGAATTTCGGGTTTAACCGGAACCACCCGCCAGCCTAGTAGGGTTAATCCTTCCTCAGCAATAATCTTCTCAGCGATTCCTTTGACCACAACCGCGATCGCACCATCTTGCGGCAAAAACACCATCCCCACACCGACTTGATTGGGTTGAAGGTTGAGCCTATGCTCTCTTGCCCATTGATTTAGAATTCCCCAGGGAATTGCAGCCATCAAGCCTGCACCGTCACCGGAGTCTTGATCAGCGCTACACCCGCCCCGATGCTCCAAGCAAGCTAAGGCATTCAGTGCTTTTGCCATCAGATCGTGGCTATCCCGACCTTTTTGATCTGCAATAAAGCCGACACCGCAAGCATCGCGTTCTTCAACTAGCCAACGCTGACCTGCATATCCATTAGCGATCGATGGGTTTTGACACTCTGACGGAACACTAGCTTGACTCATGGAAGGATTCATTCGATTCATTTCAAGGGGGTTAGGGTTGAGCGGAGACAAACTGGGCTAAGAAAAGGTTAGCGCTAGAAAGTTTGAAGAATTTATGAAGAAATAGCGATGTTCAACAATCAAGAAAACTTTGCTCGTTAAACGGTTCCATAATCGTAAGAAATGCCCGAAGACAAAACCGCTAACTCTATGGCGAAATTCAAATCTAGAAAACGATTTGCCGTTTCGCTCATTCTGTGCTCAGCAAGGTTTTAGATTCCCTTATTTAATACTGATGTACTCAATGCGCAAGTCTCAGTGTGTAATTAGGGATATCTAGCTTAGCTGAATTTTTACAAAGCCTGGGATAAGAATAGTATAGAAAATTTTGCACTCTGACAATGCCTGTAAAACTGCGGAGATTCGGTAGCGGCATTCCGCCCAATCTTCGCTCACAATCTGAACACCAGGCTAATTGTCTAGCGATACTTAATTTGAACCGTTCCGCAACAGGTCTTGATAATATCGAGACATCGAAAAGAAGTTAGGATTTCTTGATACTTCTCGTATTGTTCTACAAACCCGAATCGCAATTGAGGTCAGTACAGTAAAATGACCTGCGGCGATCGCATTCTTTTATCTTTGCCCCGGTGGAATTGTGTCAGATGACTATTGTTAGGTCTAGCTTCTATTTTCTTGCAGCGTTTGCGATGTCTCTGGCAGACACAATTACACTTCCCGCCCTAGCAGATGCGCCTGCAGCACTCGATTTCAGCTCAACGAAACAAGCATTGCCTCGTAAAACGGTACCCCTTAATTTTAGCCCGCCAACTTCCTCTCGCACCCCACCCCTACTTGCTCAAGGAACTCAAATTGTTCTAAATGGGCAAGCCTTTAATGGGAACTGGAGCCAATGGCAATTAGACGGAATAACCCGAATCGGCTTAAGTGATGTAGTTGTTACCCAACGATTTGGGGCGGAGCTACTCAGTACAGCGGATGCCAATCGTCAGCCGATTCAATGGTTTTCTCAGGCCGTCTTTTCCACTCGATTAGCTCCACCAGTTCGGTATCTTGATATTACTGAATTCGCCCAGAAAAACGGTTGGCAAGTTCAGATCAGCGGTAACACATTACAGGTCTCAACCGCGATCGCGAATCTAATCGGAATTGAGCAAGCACCGTTTTCAACCAATGGCGATCGGATTAGCCTCACGCTTGATCGTCCTGCTGCTTGGCAAGCTGATCCACAGCAAAATGAACTTGTTTTAACCTTAGAGGCTCAGGCGGATCAGCCTCGACTGCAAAAATTTAAGCCGAATCCAGCTAGCCGAATCCGATCGCTAAAAGTTGAATCTGCCGGAAACCGTACCATTATCAGAATTGGAATTCCGATCGGGCTGCGTCCTCAAATTACGACTGCATCCAGTCCGAATCGGATTGTGATTGATGTCGGCTCAAACTTCCTTAGCAACAAAGACGTTTTGTGGGCAAATGGGCTACTGTGGCGACAGAAAAATTTAACAGTGCGATCAGGACAATTTCCGATCGTTTGGCTTGAACTTAATCCCCGCCAACCCGGACTTAGCATTCGCCCGATTCTTCCTAATTCAACAACCTTAGTTGGAACTTTGCCGCTCTTTCAAACTGCCCAACAATCTTCAGCAACTGTTGCAATCAATGGCGGTTACTTTAATCGCATCAATCAGCTTCCTCTAGGAGCAATCAAGCTGAATAATCAGTTTGCTTCAGGAGCAATTCTAGGCCGGGGTGTAGTCGGTTGGGATGAAGCTGGCAACTGGCAATTCGATCGCCTAACGCTTCGGGAAACCCTTATTTTTGGTTCTGGACAGCGCTTTCCTTTGACGACTTTAAATTCTGCATTTATTCAAGCGGGAATTGCGAGATATACCAGTGACTGGGGAAGCACCTATGCGACGCTGACCGAGAATGAGATTCTTATTCCCGTCCAAAATAATCAAATTGGTATTCAACAAAACGCGGCAACTGTTGGAACAGTCATTCCAATCCCAGTCGGCGGATACCTGTTGGTTTTTCGCTCAAATCGAACGGCTGCTGCCGCTTTTATCCCCGCAACTTCTGTTCAACTCGAAAGCGTCTTTAACCCTACTGATCTCGCTGCGTTGCCCAACCTGATTGGAGGCGGGCCACTTCTGCTCCGCAATGGGCAAAGCGTTCTTGATGCTCGATTAGAGCAGTTCAGCCCAGCGTTTATCCAAGAAAGAGCTGCCCGGAGTGCGATCGGACAAACTGCCGAGGGTAGAATTCTGATTGTGACCGCTCAAAATAATATTTCAGGCCTCGGTGCAACCTTAAGCGATATGGCAGAAATTATGCAGCAACTTGGAGCGATTAACGCTCTAAATCTGGATGGTGGAAGCTCAACAACTTTATATTTGGGAGGGCAAATTCTTGATCGACCCGCTCGATCGTCTGCTCGCGTTCACAACGGAATTGGAGTTTTTCTCCAACCTTAACGCTCAACTTCTTCATGGATTTTGTGATTCAAATCAAGACTTCGTAAAATCTTCTCAAATTGTCCACTCTATACAAGCGCCTCCCGATTTAGTTTGTTAGCCTTTTTGGTTGGGAATCGATTTTGCGCGAGTCCGCGCATCTAGTTCGCGAAACTCTAGTATTTATGAGGAGAGAAACGGTGGCTCAGGCTCAAGAAAAGACTCAAACTCCAGCCCTTGTGCTGTCTCCAACGGCTGCAAAGACTGCTGCAACAGAACTCCGTCCCTGGGGATCGTTTACGATCCTGGAAGAAGGTCGCGGCTACAAAATTAAGCGGATCGAAGTTAAGCCCGGACATCGCCTAAGTTTACAAATGCACCACCACCGCAGCGAGCATTGGATTGTCGTTTCTGGAACTGCAAAAGTGGAGTGTGGTGAGCAGCAAATCACCCTCAGCAGCAATCAGTCTACTTACGTACCTCAGTGTACAACTCATCGTCTAGAGAATCCTGGAGTCATCCCCCTGGTGTTGATTGAAGTTCAAAACGGTGAGTATCTTGGAGAAGATGACATCGTGCGGTTCCAAGATGACTATTCACGCGCAAACTAAAGACTAAACTTAACTTTGAGATGAGGCAATTCCCTAGAATCGCCTCATCTTATTTTTGGGTTGAACGATCGCGGTACGATGAATTTAAAGTTCCGCTTCGCCTTTTCATATGATCGAATTAAGTCCTTCTGCGATCGCAGAGATTCAACGCTTGCAAAGGCATCATCCTGATCCTTCCGCCTTTTTCCGCCTGCAAATACAACCAGGCGGCTGTGCAGGACTCTCTTATCTAACGAGATTTGAAAACCAACTCGATTCCAGCGATCGCGTTCATCACTGCAATGGTATTCAAATCGTGATCGATCTGCACAGCACTCAATATCTTCAGAATTTAACGATCGACTTCTCAGAAGACCTCATGGGCGGTAGTTTCCGCTTCCACAATCCTAACGCTAAAAAAAGTTGCGATTGTGGTGTCTCATTCTCGATTGATGAGAGCTAGAATAGGAAAGCTTTCGTGCTAAAGGATCGATCGCGCTGCAATTGTTTGACAGCCGAATCGATCTATTGGTATGTTTAGTGATCGTTGAAAGTCGGAGCAGTCGAAAAACTGCATTCTCCAATACATTAAAAAATGCCCACCATCCAGCAACTCATCCGTAGTGAGCGCAGCAAAGCTCGAAAGAAAACCAAATCCCCGGCTCTGAAGAGTTGCCCTCAGCGTCGTGGAGTTTGCACACGGGTCTATACCACCACACCGAAAAAACCGAACTCTGCGCTGCGTAAAGTTGCGCGGGTGCGCCTCACTTCAGGCTTTGAAGTGACAGCATATATCCCCGGTATCGGTCACAATCTTCAAGAACACTCGGTTGTGATGATTCGTGGCGGTCGGGTCAAAGACCTGCCCGGTGTTCGTTACCACATTATTCGCGGAACCCTCGATACGGCTGGCGTGAAAGACCGCAAGCAAGGTCGCTCCAAGTACGGTGCGAAACGTCCGAAGGCAGCAGCAAAGTAAGCGATCTGCCGCTAGAATAAATTTGCTAAATGAACCTCGTAGCTCAGATTTCTTGAGTCCATGAGGTTCGTTTGTTAGCGATCGAAGCTATTTTAGAGAATCTTCTCACGACACTCTTTTGAACTCCACGATCGCGCCCCCGGTTTGCTGACTCAATCCATTTACTGTTCTTTTCTCTTAAAGGCTCATTATGTCTCGTCGCGTCGTAATCAAAAAGCGTCCCATTCCCCCCGACTCCGTGCATAATTCTCGCCTAGTCACCATGATGGTGCGGCGGATTATGGCGAGCGGCAAAAAATCTCTAGCTACCCGCATTGTTTATGATGCGTTTGAAACGATTCGAGAGCGCACTGGTGCTGATCCGCTAGAGACGTTTGAGCGGGCAGTCAAGAATGCGACTCCTTTGGTTGAAGTGAAAGCGCGTCGGGTGGGTGGTGCAACGTACCAAGTACCGATGGAAGTGCGAAGCGATCGTGGAATTGCCCTAGCGTTGAGATGGTTAATCCAGTTCTCGCGAGCGCGTGCAGGCAAATCGATGTCAGCCAAACTGGCAAGCGAACTAATGGATGCCGCCAACGAAACGGGAAGCGCGATTCGGAAGCGGGAAGAAACCCACCGGATGGCAGAAGCTAATAAAGCATTCGCACACTATCGCTATTAAAAAGTATAAAATCTTAATAGACGCAGTAGTGTGATTTAAACCATGCACAGATGCTAAGGAGGTAGCTGTGGCTCGTACCGTCCCGCTCGAAAGAGTCAGAAACATCGGGATCGCCGCGCATATTGATGCGGGCAAGACAACAACAACTGAACGAATTCTATTTTACTCCGGCATCGTCCATAAGATTGGCGAAGTGCATGAGGGGACAGCCACAACGGACTGGATGGAGCAAGAGCGGGAGCGGGGCATTACGATCACCGCTGCTGCAATTACGACTCAATGGACTCGTCGTGATGCTGATAAGCCGAACCAGCCTGGTGAAGGCGAACTTGAACATAAGATCAACATCATTGACACGCCTGGGCACGTAGACTTCACAATCGAAGTTGAACGCTCAATGCGAGTGCTTGACGGTGTAATCGCTGTATTCTGCTCGGTGGGTGGCGTTCAACCGCAATCGGAAACCGTGTGGAAGCAAGCGAACCGTTACAAGGTTCCCCGCATGGTGTTCGTGAACAAGATGGACAGAACTGGTGCGGACTTCTTCAAAGTCTATGATCAGATTCGCGATCGTCTGCAAGCAAAAGCGGTTCCCATCCAAATCCCGATCGGTGCTGAAGATCAGTTCAAAGGCATCATTGACCTTGTGCGGATGAAAGCCTACATCCACAAGGATGATTTAGGTCGCGAAATTGAAGTCACTGAGATTCCCGAAGATCTCAAAGAGAAAGCCGAGGAATTTCGCACGAACTTGATCGAATCGGTTGCAGAAACTGATGAAGCGCTGCTTGAGAAGTATTTCGCAGGTGAAGAACTCACCGAAGAAGAAATCAAAGCCGCAATTCGGAAAGGGACGATCGAGGGAATTGACGGAGAATTCTTTGTGCCGATGCTTTGCGGTTCTGCCTTCAAAAACAAGGGCGTTCAGCAAATGCTTGATGCGGTGCTGGATTACCTTCCGTCACCGATCGACATTCCGCCGATTCAGGGAACGCTGCCGGATGGCAGCGTTGCCGCTCGTCCTCCGAAAGATGATGCACCTCTGGCTGCACTCGCTTTCAAAGTGATGACGGATAAATTCGTCGGTCGCTTAACTTTTGTTCGCGTTTACTCTGGTGTACTGTCGAAAGGTAGCTACATCTATAACTCGTCCAAGGGCAAGAAAGAGCGCGTTTCTCGGTTGATTGTCTTGAAAGCGGACGATCGAATTGATGTAGACGAACTCAGAGCGGGCGACTTGGGAGCAATTCCCGGACTGTCTGATACTCTGACAGGCGATACGCTTTGCCCTGAAGGCGACAACATCGTTCTTGAATCGCTGTTTATTCCTGAGCCTGTAATCTCGGTTGCAGTAGAACCGAAGACCAAGGGCGATATGGAGAAACTCTCGAAAGCGCTCAAGGCATTGTCTGAAGAAGACCCGACTTTCCGTGTCAGCATTGATCAAGAAACTAACCAAACTGTAATCGCCGGAATGGGTGAATTGCACTTGGAAATCTTGGTCGATCGAATGCTCCGCGAGTTCAAAGTCGAAGCAAACGTCGGTGCGCCTCAAGTAGCTTACCGGGAGACCATTCGTAAAGCCGTCAAAGCTGAAGGCAAATTTGTCCGTCAGAGCGGTGGTAAAGGTCAGTATGGTCACGTTGTCATCCAGCTTGAACCAGGCGAAACAGGTAGCGGATTCGAGTTCGTCTCGAAGATTGTGGGCGGAACCGTTCCTAAAGAATATGTTGGACCTGCTGAACAGGGCATGAAGGAAGCCTGCGAAAGCGGCATCTTGGCAGGTTACCCGCTCATCGACGTGAAAGCAACACTCGTCGATGGTTCCTACCACGATGTAGACTCTTCTGAAATGGCATTTAAGATTGCCGGATCGATGGCGATCAAGGATGGCGTATTAAAAGCCAGCCCGGTACTCTTAGAGCCGATGATGAAGGTTGAAGTTGAAGTGCCAGAAGACTTTCTGGGTAGCGTCATGGGCAACCTGATCTCGAAGCGTGGGCAGATTGAAGCTCAAGGAGTCGAGCGGGGAATTGCCAAGGTCACAACCAAGGTTCCACTGGCAGAAATGTTTGGATATGCTACGGATATCCGATCGATGACTCAGGGACGCGGTACTTTTACAATGGAATTTAGCCATTACGAAGAAGTACCTAAGAACGTCGCTGAAACCATCATTGCGAAAAACAAAGGGAACGCTTAATCAGGAGAGGAATTGTAATTCATGGCACGCGCAAAGTTTGAACGGACTAAACCCCACGTCAACATCGGCACGATCGGTCACGTTGACCACGGCAAAACCACACTCACGGCTGCTATCACGATGACCCTTTCAGCTCTGGGTCAAGCGGCAGCCCGAAAGTACGAAGACATTGATGCAGCCCCGGAAGAAAAAGCACGGGGGATCACAATCAACACCGCTCACGTGGAGTACGAAACTGAAACCCGTCACTATGCTCACGTTGACTGTCCCGGACACGCCGACTATGTGAAAAACATGATCACGGGTGCGGCTCAGATGGACGGCGCGATCTTGGTTGTATCTGCGGCTGATGGCCCGATGCCCCAAACTCGTGAACACATCCTCTTGGCTCGTCAGGTGGGCGTTCCTCGTCTGGTAGTCTTCTTGAACAAGAAAGACATGGTGGACGACGAAGAACTGCTGGAACTCGTTGAACTCGAAGTTCGCGAACTGTTGGATTCGTATGAATTTCCCGGTGACGAAATTCCGATCACCGCAGGTTCGGCACTCCAGGCGGTTGAAGCAATGACTGCTAACCCCAAGACCAAGAAGGGTGAAAACGAGTGGGTTGACTGCATTTACGCGCTGATGGATTCGGTTGACGAATACATCCCAACTCCTGAGCGCGATGTTGACAAGCCGTTCTTGATGGCAGTTGAAGACGTATTCTCGATCACAGGTCGGGGTACGGTGGCAACGGGTCGGATCGAGCGCGGTAAAGTCAAAGTGCAAGACGAAGTTGAACTCGTTGGTATCCGCGACACTCGCAAGAGTACTGTGACCGGAATCGAAATGTTCAAGAAGAGCCTTGAAGAAGGGATGGCAGGCGACAACGCAGGTATCTTGCTTCGGGGTATTCAAAAGGCCGATATTGAGCGTGGCATGGTGCTGGCGAAGCCCGGTTCGATCAAGCCTCACACTCAATTCGAGTCTGAAGTATACATTCTGAAGAAAGAAGAAGGCGGTCGTCACACTCCGTTCTTCCCTGGCTATCGTCCTCAGTTCTACGTTCGGACAACTGACGTAACTGGAACCATCAGCAACTTCACAACCGACGAAGGCGGCGAAGCTGAAATGGTGATGCCTGGAGACCGGATCAAGATGACTGTGGAACTGATCAACCCGATCGCAATCGAACAAGGAATGCGCTTTGCAATCCGTGAAGGCGGTCGTACCGTTGGTGCAGGCGTGGTCTCGAAAATCCTCAAGTAAGCACTTAACTAATTGAAGTGAAGCCTCCAGTGGATTGCTCTGCTGGAGGCTTCATTTGCATAGCTTAGCCCTGTCAACTTTTCCGAAGATGATGACTCGAAGTGAAAAAGCGAACAGTGTTAGAGATGAAGACCGGGAACTACTTTTAGCTTAAGCATTGGACTGCCATTAGCGCCGTTCCTCAATAATGGTTTCAGAAAGTGGCTGACCCTGACCTTGGATAAGTTGCTGCGGATCAATTTGGCGGTAGTGAAGTTTTTTGATGTGTTTAATTAAGCCAGAAGACAGCAATGATTGATGAAAAGAGTTTTGCTCAGTCGCTTCGTCCTCCTTGTCGCTCTTTCCATCGCAATGTCTTCGATGCTCTCGGCTGGAAGATCAGAGATTTCTTGGCGATTTTCGTGAGATGATTCGATGGACACGCAAAGCGTAAACCAAAGGCACCGCACTTTGCAAAACGGTTTTGAGTTGTTCTGAATTAAGCATCATCTCAGACATTACGGCTCCTCTACGAAAGGCTAGCGATAGTTAGTTCACATGATTTCTTCAGAAGATCGAGTGTGCAACGGTTTTAGCGCTACAATAGTTGACTGGCGCACAGAGCGCATCCCTCTGAACCACTGACAACTTGGGAACTCAATATGGCAACGATTCAACAGCAAAAAATTCGCATTCGCCTCAAAGCGTTCGATCGACGTTTACTCGATACATCTTGTGAAAAGATCGTCGATACTGCAAACCGCACGAATGCGACCGCAATTGGTCCGATTCCGCTTCCGACTCGTCGTAAAATCTATTGCGTTCTGCGCTCTCCGCACGTTGATAAGGACTCGCGTGAGCATTTTGAAACTCGGACGCACCATCGCTTGATTGATATCTATCAGCCTTCTTCTAAGACGATCGATGCTCTTATGAAGCTCGATCTTCCGGCGGGTGTGGATATCGAAGTGAAGCTGTAATTGAGAAGGATGTGAGAAAATCACATCCTTTATTTTTTGAATTGCTTACATCTCTTAACAGTGATCCGTTACAGTAGAGAAAAGCACCTCACCGTTTGCAGAGTAATGACTTCATCGATCGCGGTTCGCGAACTTCCCCTATTCCCGTTGCCTGACCTCGTTTTATTTCCAGGTCGTCCCTTACCGTTGCACATCTTCGAGTTTCGCTACCGAATGATGATGAACACGATTCTGGAGAGCGATCGACGGTTTGGCGTGTTGATGTGGGATCAAGCCAAAGGGCAACCTGCGCCTGTTGGGTGTTGTGCAGAAATCGTGCAGTTTCAGCGATTGCCGGACGATCGAATGAAGGTTTTGACGCTTGGACAGCAGCGCTTTAGAGTGTTGGAATACACTCGTGAGAAGCCTTACCGCGTGGGTTTGGTTGAGTGGATTGAAGATCGTCCACCAACTCAGGATTTGAGACCTTTAGCGAAGGAAGTGAATCAGCTTCTTCATGACGTGGTGCGGCTTTCGGAGAAGCTGTCCGGTCAAGATATCGAGCTACCAGAAGAAATTCCGAGCTTGCCGACTGAGCTTTCGTACTGGATTGCAAGCAATTTGCATAATGTGCCGGACGAGCAGCAATCGCTTTTAGAACTGCAAGACACTCAGGCTCGGCTAGAACGAGAATCTGAAATTCTAACTTCAACTCGAAATCATTTAGCAGCTCGGACTGTGCTAAAGGACACGCTGAAAGATGTTGCAGAGTAATAGTTAGTAATAGTTAATAGAATGATACCCGTCGATTAAGAATGACGGGTTATTTTTTGGCTATCCGACCGCTTGCTGTGCTTCTTGTTGGGTGACTTCTTGGAAGCGGATTTCATCACGGCGCGGATCGACGAGACTAACTTTGAGGCGCAATTGATCGCCGGGACGTGCCGATCGCGCGAAAACCATCGGCAGCTCCAGACCCAATTCTTCGAGCAGCACCAGACCTAATCCTTCATGCTCCCGCAACCAGCGCAGCATCAAAGCATCCCACACTTCATTAGAGTGCCGTCGCAAATATTCCAGGCTCCAGTAGCGATTGGTTTGACGCTCGACAAAGACCGCTTCTTGAACGGCTAGACCAATATTAATCATCAGTTCTTTCACTTCCTCGACTGAGAAAGGCAGAACATCACCGCGTAAATGCGCCTTGATTTGGAAGTGGGCAACTAAATCGCTGTAGCGACGAATCGGGGAGGTGACTTGAGTGTAGGTGTCGAGTCCGAGACTTGCATGACGAGCAGGCGTAATGGTCAATTCGCTGCGGGGCATACAGCGACGGATGGCGCACGATCGCACAGGACCCGCCGGAAGTTGCAGCAGTTCTTCATCCGAGGGTAATTCCGGCTGAGGTTGACCGCGAAAGGGAAGCGGCAAATTGTGCGTTTGAGCGTAACGAGCAGCAACTTCTCCTGCCAAAATCATCATTTCAGCGACGAGTTGACGGGAGAGAGCGTCGTCGAGAACTTCGATCGTCACTTCGCCATCGCTTTTTACTTTGATTGAAGACTCCGGCATATGAATGCTAATTGCACCTTGGGACTGTCGCCATGCAGTGCGTCGTTTTGCCCATTTTGCTAAGGCTTCGATTTCTGGTTCACCTTGAATTCCAAGATGCAGCATCTCATCGACATCATCATAGGTGAGGCGATAGGTCGATCGAATTGAACTCGCGTGAATGCTGTAATCTTCCACCGCGCCTTCTTTGGTCAGCGTCACTCCAAAGCTTAAGGCACAGCAAGTTTTGCCTGGATTCAAGCTCATGGGACCTGTTGCCAACTCAGACGGAAACATCGGAATCATGCCCGTTGGCAGATAGATGGTCGTAATGCGTTTGCGGGCATCGAGATCAAGTTCGTCACCGGGAGCCACCCAACGAGTCGGATCAGCGATGTGAATCCAAATTTTCTCGCGCCCGTCGGGGAGAACTTCTAAGCTCAAGCCATCATCAATTTCGCGGGTGCTTTCATCGTCGATCGTGTAAACCTTCAAGTGCGTCAGATCAAGGCGATTGACATCGAGATCAGCAGGTGGGAATTCCAAACGATGGTGCGTCACTTCCAGAACCTTATTAGAGAATTGAATCGGAACCTGAGCACGCCGCAGGAACATGTTCTCGTGTGGACTCCAGATTCCAAGATCAACGAGAAGCTGGAAGGCGGCTGAAGACGTTTCAGGACGTTTCAGGGCGGCAAGTACCTCGATCGCGCTGGATCGATTCGGTGCTTCTTCCACAGTAGCAAATCGCTCCAAAGCATCAAGTCGGGGTCGATCAGTGGACTGCCACTCGGTAGGCGTTCCGGCTAGGACGAGTTGAATGCGTTCTAAGAAACTCTGCCAATCGCGCTGGCGTTGAGCTTCCATCTCGATTTGATGTTTGAGTTCTGCAACCTGTGTTGCGGATCTGGGTTCGTAGCGATCGCCTTTCTGCTTAAAGTAAAGCTTATCTTCGGACAGCAAGTAGTAAGCGGCGTAACACATTGCCGGACTTTGCTCCGAAAACAGCAGCATTGCTAACTCTTTTGGATTGGTGCTGTCGCTGCCTTCACTCAGGATTTCCCAGGCGACTTCTAGGCTGGAAGGATCAAGGAAGGGCTGGACTTCTTTGAGAAAATTTGGAATGTCGGAAGGCTTAAAGGTTTGATTTGCGACTTCGTAAGTAATTTGGCGCGGATGAAGGGTGTGGTTTTGAGAACGATCGTCGATCGCAATCCAGTGTTTTTTACCTTCTGGACGATCGGCAACAGCGAGGCGGCGTTCTCCGTTGGCGCGAAATTCGATTAAGGTTCCCTTCTCCATTGAACTTTGCGGGGGTGATGAATGAATTAAATAGGGGTGGCTGGGATTCGGCGGCTCACACCCTTCACATTAGCACCCCCACAACGGTTTGAAGGGTTTAGCCTTCTTGATTAACAAACGGTAGTAAAGCAATGACGCGGGCGCGTTTAATTGCAACGGTGAGATCGCGCTGCTGCTTTGCGGTGAGTCCGGTAATTCGGCGGGGCAAGATTTTACCGCGCTCAGTGATAAATTTGCGGAGCAGATCGACATCTTTATAATCGATCGGATCACCAGGCTTAATCGGGGAAACTCGACGGCGGAAGTAAGTCATGACGGTGTGATTGGTAAAGGGTCAATGGGCGGTAGTTTTCAAAACTACGGGCAAAAACTTACCAGCTTTTGCTGACAAAGATTATTTAATTTCTTTGTGGGGGGTGTGCCGATTGCAGTGGGTGCAGAACTTTTTCAGTTCTAGACGCGCTGTGGTGTTGCGGCGGTTTTTCGAGGTGGTGTAACGAGACACACCGGGAGAGCGCTTTGCCGGATTGGTGCGGCACTCAGTACATTCCAGCGTAATGATGAGTCTTACGCCTTTATTCTTTGCCATAGGTTTTACGCAAATGAAGACACGAAGATCTATTATTTCATATTTGCTGGGAGATGGGCAAAAAATTGTTTGAGTGAGGGGGTGTGATCGGATGGCTAATAAGGTAAATCAGTAGATAGGATGCAATCTATTCCAAAGCACATCTAAGATTCATAAACTAAGTCTCAAGGAATCACAAAATGCAAAGTCAGAATATAGATTTAATCCAAAGCCTCTTTCAAAGCCGCTTAGCAACTCTTGAGCATCTCTTAAGGTCAGCTCAGACTCATTTTTGTGAGGACGAGTCGTTCCTTCAAAAGCGTATTGCGGCTGATATGTTTCCCTTCGGTACACAAATTGCTTTCACCTGTAATCAACCACGCAACTTTGCTCTCTGGTGCGATCGTAAACCTGCGAATAATTTAGATCCAGATGTTACATCTCTCGCGCAGGCATACGAACACCTAACCAACACGAATGAACTCCTTTTGAGCATTAACGTTGAAGATACCAAGCTAGCTGAGATGACCTGCATTGATTTGGGTCAGAACCTCTACATCGAGCTATCTGGTAGCGCCTATGTAAATGAATTTCTAGTTCCAAACTTTTACTTTCATATGGTCACAGCTTACGACATTCTTCGTATGGCTGGTGTGCCAATTGGAAAGCAAGATTACATGATGCACCTAATGCCATTAGTTAGGACGGGCTGAAGCCTAACTATTGCATCGGACGAACGAATTAGAATTGAACTCTCAGTAAGCTTCAAACGAGGTCAGATCGATGACAGTCTGGCAACCCCGCTACAGCAAAGAGAAATTTGCTCGACGTGGCGACGAGATTTATGAATCTCAGGTGCGTCCTCAAGTTGAGAAAGGCAATCATGGCAAAATTGTGGCGATCGACATCGAAACCGGAGCTTTTGAGGTTGCAGACGAAATCTTAACCGCAACCGATCGCTTATTTGAACGGATTCCCGATGCCCAACCTTGGATCGTTCGCATCGGGCACCGAGCCGTTGATCGTTTTGGTGTGCGGAGTTTGAAAAACCCGTATGATGCAGGGTGTTTACGGGGAGCAAATTAGGTTAGAACATTGTGAACAAGGCTTCTGTACTTCCATCATTCTTACTTCTCGATCGCATCCTTCAAGACTGGCTACTCGAAGATATTGGACGCGGCGATCGCACGACTCAAGCGTTGATTTCGCCTGGAACTCGGCAAGCGGTTTGGATTGCAAAAGAGGGAGGCGTAATTGCAGGATTACCGATCGCGGCAAGAGTGTTTCATCTGTTGAATCCGTCTACCGTGTTTACGCGATTGGTTGAAGAAGGGGAAGCGGTAGAGAAAGGGCAGACGATCGCTGAAATTCAAGGTGCTTACGATGCACTGTTAACGGGCGAAAGAGTTGCACTGAATTTAGCGATGCGCCTCAGTGGAATTGCAACGATGACACGGCAGTATGTTGAGAAGATTGAGGATTTACCCACGCAGCTAGCCGATACGCGCAAAACAACACCCGGATTGCGATTGCTTGAAAAGTATGCAACGCAGGTGGGAGGTGCAACCAATCACCGGATGGGATTGGATGATGCGGCGATGATTAAAGACAATCATATTGTTGCGGCGGGAGGAATCGAAAATGCGATCGCCCAAGTTCGCGCTCAGATTCCGTATCCGTTGACGATCGAAGTCGAAACCGAGACTCTAGACATGGTGCAGGAAGCGATCGAACACGGAGCCGACATCATCATGCTGGACAATATGCCGTTAGAAATGATGCGTCAGGCGGTCGGGATGATTCGATCGGCAAATGAGCGGATTAAGATTGAGGCATCGGGGAATGTGACCTTAGAGACGTTGAGAGCGATCGCAGAAACCGGAGTGGATTTCATTTCCAGTAGCGCTCCAGTGACACGATCGACTTGGTTAGATTTAAGTATGAAATTCAAGCGATGACTCAAGCGAAAGTTCGATTTCACAGTTTTGAAGAGTATCTGACCTACGACGATGGGACAGATGCACTGTACGAATTATTTAACGGAGAGCTAATCGAAGTGCCGCCAGAGTCGGGATTGAATGTTGGAATTGCAGCATTTTTGTTTGGGCAGTTTTTGTCGATCGTCGGTCATCTGCGAGTCAGACCGCATGGATTAGAACTCGAAGTGAGAGGCGAACCGCGTAATCGATATCCAGATTTGACCATTATTCGCGAAGAACACATTCAGCAGTTACTTCGACGCAATACAATTCGATTGTCGATGGCTCCGCCTGTATTGGTAATTGAAGTTGTCAGTCCAGGCGAATTGCAGCGAGACCGGGATTATGTGGCAAAGCGATCGCAGTATCAAGACCGAGGAATTCCTGAATATTGGATTGTTGATCCAGACGCTCAGACTGTGACGGTATTAGGGCTTCACGGGAATCGGTATGAAGAAACGGGTGTTTTTCGAGGGGACGATCGTATTGTTTCTTCCACTTTTCCAGAATTAGTCCTGACGGCTCAACAGCTTTTTTAAGAACCTCTTGCATAAACGATCTTCGTGCTGAATCATTAATAAGTTGGGTCGCTATCCTAGAAGGGACTTGCGCTGTTGTCAGGTTGAGAAATTATGATTGCTACATTCTCTGAATTAAAAAATCGTCTCGAAGCTGCTTTGGTGTTGGCATTTGGCGCAGAACTGGCGGGAACTGATCCGATGCTGGTGCCGACCAGTAATGCGAAGTTTGGGGATTATCAGGCGAATGTGGCAATGTCGCTGGCGAAACGTTTGGGGAAACAGCCAAGAGCGATCGCGCAAGAAATTGTTCAAAATTTGCAGATCGATGACCTTTGCGAAACGCCGGAAATTGCAGGTCCCGGATTTATCAATTTGAAGCTGAAGCCTGCTTATCTTCAGGCGCAATTAAGTGCGATGGCAGGAGATTCACGCTTAGGCATTGCGGTGGTAAAAGATCCAAAGAAAGTGGTCGTGGATTTTTCGAGTCCGAACATTGCGAAAGAAATGCACGTTGGGCATTTGCGATCAACGATTATTGGAGATTCGATCGCTCGAATTCTAGAATTCCAAGGGCATGATGTGTTGCGTCTCAATCACGTCGGAGATTGGGGAACACAGTTCGGAATGCTGATTACGTATCTTCGGGAAGTTGCGCCCGAAGCCCTGACGACAGCCGATGCCTTAGATTTGGGCGATTTAGTTGCGTTTTATAAGAAAGCGAAGCAACGGTTTGACGAAGACCCAGAGTTTCAGGAAAAATCGCGGCAAGAAGTAGTGCGATTGCAGTCGGGTGCAGAAGATACTTTGAGAGCTTGGCGATTGTTGTGTGATCAGTCGCGTCGTGAGTTTCAGGTCATCTATGATTTGCTGGATATTCAACTTACAGAGCGAGGAGAGTCGTTCTACAATCCACTATTACTGCAAGTGGTCGAAGACTTGGAGAAGGAAGGCTTACTGGTTGAAGATCAAGGCGCAAAATGCGTGTTTCTTGAAGGCTTTACGAACCGGGAAGGCAACCCATTACCTTTGATTATTCAGAAGTCAGATGGTGGCTATAACTATGCAACTACTGATTTAGCTGCGATTCGCTATCGGGTGCAGCAGGATCATGCCGATCGCTTAATCTATGTCACTGATGCAGGTCAGGCGAATCATTTTGCTCAAGTGTTTCAGGTTGCCCGCCGCGCAGATTGGATTCCGGGTAGTGTTGAAGTCGCGCATGTGCCATTTGGATTGGTGCAGGGTGAAGATGGGAAGAAGCTGAAGACACGATCGGGCGATACCGTTCGACTGCGGGATTTGCTCGATGAAGCAGTGGAACGATCGCGCACTGATCTAGAAACTCGACTCGCAACCGAAGAGCGCCACGAATCCGAAGACTTTATCAATCATGCTGCAAAAACAGTAGGGATCAGCGCAGTGAAGTATGCTGATCTGAGCCAAAACCGTACTAGTAACTATATCTTCAGTTACGACAAGATGCTTGCGCTTCAAGGCAATACTGCGCCTTATATGCTTTATGCTTATGCTCGGATTCAAGGGATTAGTCGCAAAGGCGGAATTGACTTCAATCAGCTAGGTTCTGATGTTCAAATGGTGCTAGAACATGAAACCGAACTCACTTTGGCAAAACAGTTACTTCAGTTCAGCACTGTTCTATCCGAAGTAGAGCAAGAACTATTTCCAAATCGACTTTGTGACTATCTGTTCCAACTCAGTCAGAAATTCAATGTGTTTTACGATCGCGATCAAGGCGTTCCTGTGCTGCAAGCGGAAGAACCTGCACGGACTTCTCGATTGGTACTGTGTGACTTGACAGCCAGAACATTGAAGCTTGGACTATCGCTGTTGGGAATTCAGGTGCTAGAGCGGATGTAAGAGGCGCGATCGTAGAGAGACTGGGAACTGGAAGATTCCAACCCCTGTTCTCTCTGACGCAGACGATCGAGAAATTCAAGTACAACGCTTTCTAGAGTGCGTCCTGCGATCGATTCCGCAAACTTATCCCAGGGGTTAAAGTCCACAACCCAGCCACCGATTTGAACTCCAACGGGTTCTAAATGTTTACCTGAAAGTTCTCGATACAGCACTCGATAGTGGCGCTGTTTGAGTTGGGATAAAAACCAAAGCACATCATTTTCACTCAAGGGCTGCTTTTGTGCGTTGGCAGAGCTTCCAGCAATGGTATCGCGATCGAACGAAATTAACCCCGTTAGATTAAATAGCTCACTCTGCTCGACCAAGCACTGCGTTTGAACGCGAGTAGGCAACGCACCCAGCTTAAACTTATCTAACAGCTGTGCTAGAAATCGAATCGGAACTGCACTTTCAGTATCAGAAATGTCGGGAGCTAATAGCAATGAGGGTTGCCCTTTAATTGAAACCGAAGCTATTGAAAGGTGAGCGATCGCTCGTTCAACTTGCTCAATCTGCTTTGCTTCGACACAAGAACACAACACTTGCCGCCATTGTTCACTGCTTAAAAGCTCTAGCAGTGCAATGTACTTACAGCCTAAACTATGTCCGATCCAATAGTAATTCGTTTTATCCTGGTAAAGCTCGTAATCATAGTTAAGACGCTTTGCGATCGCTGTTAGTTCTTGTCTCAGCGTATTTTGCTCCTCTAAAAGCTCGATCGCGAGTGACCAATGACGAAAACTAAACCGAAACGGTAAAGCAATAACGGTATATCCCGCTTCAAAAATCTGTTGCAGCAAATATCGATAGGCGATCGTCGGGAACGACCCAAAGAAAGCACCCCCAATAAACTGAACGACACCCCTGGGATGAGGATGCAATGCGACCCAACTATGGCAAAGCGGTCTGAATTGAAAAATACTCATCCTACACCTCTAGAGAAAGGGTTGACGGCAATCTCTAACCGCCAACCACTTGGGACAAACGACCAAACCCGAAGATAACGCCAATGCTTGATTACATTCCTCGCATGGTGACAGGAAGGTCTAACTCTGCAAGTGATCGATTCAGCGACTCTAGATTTGCACCATTGCCGTTGCTGCTGACCATCAATCCTGCAATCATTGCTCCCAAATCTGCTGCTGCACTGTCGGATGCGGAAGACATTCTGACCGCGCCCGGTGTCAGTTCTAGCCCGACTGAACTACCTGGAACCAGAATTCTCGGCGGTTCAGACTCAATCTCATTTAGCGCTTTACCGCTCGCCAGCGCCAGCGAGTAATTGATTTGATCAAAGTCAGTGCTAGCAGGATTGGCGGGGAAGTCATTCGGCAAGAACGTGCCGCGAATTTCAGCATTTAGCAACACCTTGACCGGACGCGGACTCTGGGGTCTGCCGATCAATCGTTCTGGAAGCGTTGTGCCTGTGAAGATCCGGGGTAAAAAGAGCGAAACAAAGCCCCGAATTTCCAAGGCTGGGTCGTCTTGGGATGCAAATCGAACGACATCAGGAAGCAGCTCGATCGAAGCTGTCTTCTGCGCTGGAATCACAAATTCCTGACTGATATATCGTCCTGTTGTGCCAACGCGGGTCAACGAGAGCGTATTGTTTGATCCAGCAATGTCGAAGATCAAGAAGGTATTCCCTTCCAGAATGCGAGTCACAGCATCTGCCTGAGCTGGATTATCCGGTAAGCTAATGCGGAACTCTAAGCGATATCTCAAGTCGATCGTTTCCAAGTTAGAAAGCGTCAGAAAGTAACCTTGCACAATGCGACGAGCAACGGGTTGTGCTGCTGGCGGCAATGCTACTCTGGGAGCAATTCGTTTGACGAGCAATTCAAAGGTCGAAACTTCCATGATGCGAAACTCCAAATTGAATAATATGAGAGGCTCTTAGCCCTGTTTGAGACTTTCTATTCAAATTGTGGAAGAGCAACCTGGCTTTTATAGTACCCAGGTGGGTACTATTTCTTTGCTTACGATTTAGTCACTATCTCAAAAGAAGGATGGTGCAAATCTGTATTGAGATGTTAAAGTTCTAGGATTCGAGTCTGCATTGCCTAATTCGGACAATTGCTCCGAAGCGGAGGAACCAGTTTAATCGGGGCTTACTGTTGTGAACTTAGAAATTCTAAGCGAGCCAACAGGGGACAATCTCTCAGTCCTCGCCCGTCAGCTAACTCCGTAGGCACGTTGAGAGTTTGGCTCTGGAGAACCAAATCATATGATTCTGCAATTGAATTTAGCGGCAGTGTTTACTGCTGTAGCTCAGGCTACGGTACGCCGGACAAAACCAATCCTATCGAGCGATCGCATTCTCTATCCGGCGCTCGGTTTCCTGGGTGTGATTGGTGTGTGGTGGATCATTGCACTAAGCAAACACGAACTGATGCCCACGCCGCCCGAAGCGCTGGTAGCAAATTTAGACTATATTCTTAATCCGTTTTATCGTCGAGGCCCTGGCGATCTAGGAATTGGTTGGCTGTTACTCGCAAGCTTAAGACGAGTATTGATTGGGTTTGGTTTGGGCGCGATCGTTGCCATTCCGATCGGCTTTTTGATTGGAATGTCCGAAAAAGCGATGATGGCGCTCAATCCGGTGATCCAGATTCTCAAACCCGTATCGCCACTGGCTTGGCTCCCGATCGCGCTGGCGATTTTTAACTTGGCTGATCCCTCTGCCATCTTTGTAATTTTCATTACCTCGCTATGGGCAACGATCATTAACACTGCATTGGGAGTTGCTAGTGTTCCTAAAGACTATTTAGACGTAGCGCGAGTGTTGGAAATGCCGCGCTGGAGACGCATACTCAAGATTGTTTTGCCTGCAAGCTTGCCGTATATTTTTACAGGCTTACGAATTAGCTTAGGCGTTGCTTGGCTTGTCATTGTTGCCGTGGAAATGCTCACAGGCGGAGTCGGGATCGGTTTCTTTGTGTGGGATGAATGGAGCCGATTGAACCTGAGTTCAGTGTTCTTAGCCGTGCTCGTGATTGGACTAACTGGACTATTGTTAGACCTCGCCCTAGCCCAAATTGAAGCTTGGGTTACACATCGCCGCCGCGCTTCGTAGAGGAAGAATTATGACGAATCAATGGACGCGCCGCGAATTTCTTGCAGGAGTAGGCGCATCGGCGATCGCAGCTACCTTACCCTCTTGTGCAATTAATGCGAATCGTGCGCCGCAAGAACTCTCTGAAGCGGCAATGTCGATTACTCCGGTCATTAAATCGAGTGAACTTGAGAAACCAAACCTAACGATCGGCTATGTTCCAGTAAACGACTGTGCGCCGTTTGCGATCGCTTGGGAGAAAGGCTTTTTTCGCAAGTATGGCTTGAATGTCCGCTTGAGCCGTGAAGCAAGCTGGGCAACCTCGCGAGATGGCGTAATCTTTGGCAGATTAGATGCCGCCCCGGTTGTTGCAGGGGCGGTCACGAATGCCAGAACGGGTGCAGAAGGGGCGCGTCACGCTCCGATGTGTGCAGGCATGACGATTCACCATCACGGCAATGCGATGACGATGAATCGCGCTATGTGGGAGGCAGGCTTGCGCCCGTGGTTCGAGTACAACGGGAATTTAGAAGCCTTCGGACGAGATTTTCGCCGCTACTTTGAAGGCTTACCCTCAGAACGTCGAGTTTGGGCAGTCGTGCTGAGTTCTGCCATCTATGAATACTTCGTTCGCTATGTTGCAGCAGCAGCCGGAGTTGATCCGCTCAAAGAGTTTCGCATCATCATTGTTCCACCGCCGCAGATGGTGACGAATGTGCGAATTGGAGCAATGGAAGCATACATGGTTGCAGAACCGTGGAACACCCGCGCCATTACTGGAAATGAAGGCATCGGATTCACGTTTGCTCAAGGTCGTGAGATTTGGAATGGACACCCCGATCGCTTACTCGGGGTGATGCAATCGTTTATCGATCAGAATCCTAAAACCTACCGCGCCTTGCTCAAAGCGATGATCGAAGCTTGTCGCTACTGTGATGAAAATCGAGAAGAAGTAGCTCAGATTATTTCGGCTCGATCGTACACCGGAGCGAAACCGAAGTTTACTAAGCCCGCGATCGTGGGTGAATACAACTATGGTGGCTTTGACGGCAAGCAACGCATTGTTAAATCAGATGCAACCACGATGTTTTTCAAGATGCCGAAAGAGGTTCCGCAAGTTGCGAACGAGCATTCTACGTTCATGTGGCGATCGCGCAGTCTATGGTTCATGACGCAAGCCGCTCGCTGGGGACAAATCAAAGAGATTCCCAAAGACGCGGACAAACTTGCAGAACAGGCTTGGCGCACTGATATCTATCGAGAAGTTGCGGCTGAGTTAGGCATTGCTTGTCCGGCTGAAGATTACAAAATCGAACCTGCTGAAGCGTTCATCGACAAGAAAGCCTTTGATCCGAGCGATCCAGTCGGGTATCTCAACAGCTTTGACATTCGTGTGAGTCGATCGACAAACATTTATCTTTCTTAGAAGAGGTTCTCATGGTTCAGTTCAACATGATTAATGATGTTCAAAACGTTGCTCCTACCCAGTCAGAGGCACCGTTTCTCGCAATCAATCACCTTTACAAGTCTTATAAAACGGGCGACCGTGAAACGGTGATTCTCAAAGACATTAATTTAACGATTGGGGAGCGCGAGTACATTTCGATCATTGGTCATTCTGGCTGCGGTAAATCCACGTTGCTAAAGATTGTTGCGGGACTAGAGCGATCGACTTCGGGTTCTGTATTGCTCGAAGGCAAAGAAATCCGCAAGCCGGGAGCAGAGCGCATGATGGTGTTTCAACAGTATTCGCTGCTGCCGTGGTTAACCGTGAGCCAGAACATTCGGTTGGCGATCGATGAAGTGCTAAAAGATGCGTCTCCCGTTGAGAAAAAGCAAATTGTGAGTGAGCATCTAGCAATGGTGAATCTCACTGCTGCTGCCGACAAGTATCCGGATGAGATTTCCGGCGGGATGAAGCAACGGGTCGGAATTGCCAGAGCCTTGGCGACTCGTCCGAAAATGCTGCTGATGGATGAGCCATTCGGAGCGCTCGATGCCCTAACACGCGGCAAACTTCAGCGTCAGGTGTTAGAAATTTGGGAGCAACATCGGCAAGCTGTGATCATGATTACCCATGATGTTGATGAAGCGATTTACATGAGCGATCGGATTGTATTGATGACCAATGGGCCTGAAGCGACGATCGGCGAAATTTTAGAAGTTCCGTTTGCACACCCGCGCGATCGTGCCAAACTTCGCAATTCACCGGAGTATTACCAATTGCGAAACCATGCGCTGAACTTCCTGGATTCTAATTTTGAATCCGACGACTAGCGCAACACCTAAGCAATAAGAAAAGATAGGCAGACCGATATACTAAAGCTATTCCTCTGCGGCATATCGTCATGGTCAAACTTCAGCTTCGTCAACTGGTCGTTCAGCCAGGTCAACGGGTTCAACTTCAAGAAGTCAACTGGCAAGAATTTGAAGCGATCCTCGACGAGCTTGGGGATAAACGTGCCTGTCGAATTGCTTACAGTGATGGAGTGCTAGAAATTCGGATGCCTTTACCAGAACACGAAGTTGATAAGGAACTCATCGGTGATATGGTCAAGATTCTGCTCGAAGAACTTGACGTAGATAACGAGTGTTTTGGATCAACTACCTTTAAGCGGCAAGATCTGGCAAAAGGCATTGAGCCTGATCAGTGTTTCTACATTGAAAATCATGCAGTGATGGTTGGTAAGCGCAGATTGAATTTCACCGTTGATCCTCCTCCAGACTTAGCAATTGAAGTCGATGTTACATCTAAAACTGGATTGGAGGCTTATCAAGCATTAGGAGTAGCAGAACTTTGGCGATTTGAGGACGGTCAACTCCGAATTAGCGTGTTGCAAAACGGGAAATATCAGGACGCAAAGAGTAGTCCTCACTTCCCCGGTTTCGCGATCGCTGAAAACCTCACCCACTTTCTAGAACAGAGCCAAACTGAAGGACGCAGGCAAACTCTAAAAGCCTTTCGGCAATGGGTACGATCGCAGTTAGGATAAGCTGATTTGAACTGACTATTGAACTTGAACGCCCTGTTAAATGAAAAAACCGATCGCTCAGAAAGCGATCGGTTTTTTCATTTAACCAACAACACGAACTATTCCCGACCTGCTGGAGCGGGTTGCTGTGAGGTTTGCTGTCCTCCCGGTTTCGCGAATGCCGTCCGCTCTAGAAGGTTCAACGCTCTTGCATACTGCGGATCTTGGGTTGTTCCAATCAACTTCGGATTGGTCGCCAAGAACTTCTGCTGGGCATCCGACAGATCTACCTTGATATCTGGGGTGACTCCTTTCTGACTGATATCAGTTCCCTTCGGCGTGTAGTAGTGCGCGATCGTCACGGCAACGCCTGATCCATCAGACAGCGAATGTACCGACTGCACCAGTGCCTTACCGAAGGTCTGACTGCCAACAATCGTCGCGCGCTTGTTATCTTTCAGCGCTCCGGTGAGAATCTCACTCGAACTTGCCGAGCGACCATCCACTAACACTACCAAAGGTAGCTTAGATAATTGTCTACCGTTGGCATAAGCGGTATCACCCACACCTTGCCGATTCACGGTTTTGACGATTGCGCCCTTGTCTAGCCACATCCGGCTAATATCGATGCTCGCTTGCAGCAGACCCCCCGGATTGCCGCGCAAATCCAGCACAAACGCATCGACTTTTTGAGCACTCAAGTTCTTAATCGCCCGTTCCATCTGCTCCGCTGCGTGGCTGCTGAACTCTCCTAGACGGATATAGCCGACTTTGTTCTTGCCTTCCTGCTTCACGCTGGCGCGGACTGCTTGCAATTCGATCCGAGCGCGGGTCAGCGGCATATTAAATGCTGATGCACCATCGCGCTGAATTTGCAGCGTTACCTTGGTTCCGACTTCTCCCCGAATCAGATTCGAGGCATCTTCAACCGTCATGCCTTTCGTAGTTTTGCCGTTAATTGCCAGAATACGATCGCCCGTCTTGATCCCCGCTCGAATTGCCGGAGAATTTTCCAGTGGCTCAACCACCGTTAGAACTTTCGTTTTTTCGTTTTGCTCAAGGCGAATCCCGACCCCAGAAAGCTCTCCAGAAGTTTGACTGCTCAACGCCTCAAACTGTTTAGGATCCATAAATCGCGTATAGGGATCGTCGAGTTTTTTCAGAGCATCTCGGAGTGCTGTGTATGCCTGCTGACGAGAACTATAGTTCCGGCTCAGGAGCGTTTGACGGACAGCATTCCAATCGTTTTTATTGAAACTGCCATCTACGTATTCGCGATTGACAATTTGCCACGCTTCATCAAGCACGGATTTAGGACTGTCTTGAAGAGCCGCTTTGACGGAGCGATCGGCGTTAAACACGGTTCCAGCAGCGGTAGCCGCAATGACACCACTACAGAGGGCAACTTGAAGCAGCGAAACACGTCGGGTGGGTCGGTTCATTGAGTGTAGAGGAGAAGTGGACAGTTTGAATTCGAAATCGCGCCTGCAATCAGGGTGACACAGATGAAATTAATCTGAAGGGAATAAATAACGTGACAAAGGGTTAGAAGATACTGGAATCCAAAAAACTAGATACAGCGTACACAGTTAAATTCCAGAAAGTGGGACGACTTTAGGACAGTTAATCAGGTGACTCTAGTTTAAGGCTAGACATACTGACTGATTAATATGACCTAACTTCCGTAAGGTGAATGCAACCATTATGACAATCTAACGGAATTTGGGTAAATTGTTCTAGAGTTCCAGGCTGAGTTCCATTAAGCTTTCTTAAAGAGGTTTTTCTACTGTGGTTTTGAGCGCTAAACGGCTTTGGATTGGAATTGCGGGTGTCGCTAGTCACTGCGCGATCGCAGGTGTGGCGATCGCGGGAATCGTCGCGATTCAGATCGATCGGCTGAAACAGCCTTCGATTTCGCTGCTTACGCCGCAGCAAGCGGAACAACAAGAACGATCGCGGCTGAATCTTCTCAGCAAAACGCCGAGTTTTGGCTTTGATAATCTAATTGCGGGCTGGACGTTTTTGAATTTTATCCAGTATTACGGCGATGTTCCTGCACGACAGGCAACTGGATTCTCGCTAAGCCCAGAATACTTTGACATTATCACTCGTCGCGATCCTCGCTTTGTCGAAAGCTATCTATTTCTGTCAGGAACGGTATCCCATCAAATGGGTAAACCAGAATTAGGGCTGAAATTGATGCAGCGAGGCATTGATACGCTTTCACCTCAAATGCACCCAAGAGCATTCACGCTCTGGCGCTGGAGGGGAATGGATCAGATTCTTTTGCTTGGAGATTTACCGGGAGCAGCTCGATCGTTCGACATGACGGCAAAATGGGCGACTGACACCGAGGAATACAAGCAGTTCGCACCCAACTTTCAGGAAACGGCTGACTTTTTAAGAACCAATCCTGAGATTCGCTGGGTTCGGTTCCAAGCTTGGTCGTTGGTGTATCAGGATGCGACTTCTGGCGGCGATCGATTCACCCGCGATCGAGCAAGACGCGAACTCCTGAAACTGGGCGCAATAGAGCAAACAAACAAGAAAGGCGAAACAATTTTTATTCCGTCTAAAGCATTGCAGCAGCCGAAAGCCAAGTAGATCGAAGGTAAAACATACAGCTCAAAGAACGAGCTGATCGATCATTCGCTCGGCTTGAGAGGCGTAGCCACCCCCAAACAGATTAAAGTGATTCAAGATGTGATACAGGTTGTAGAGCGTTTTTCGCCGCTTGTACCCTGCATCAATTGGGTAAATCTCTTCGTAGCCCCGATAAAACTCAGCCGGGAAGCCGCCAAACAACTCAGTCATTGCCAGATCAACCTCTCGATCGCCCCAATACGTTGCGGGATCAAAAATTACAGGCTCCCCAGATTGCATTACGGCGGCATTTCCTGACCACAAATCACCATGCACGATCGACGGTTGTGGATGGTGATTTGCCAGTAGTTTTGGAATTTGCTCTAGGAGACGCGATCCATTGCGAAACCGTCCGCCGTTTTGCGCTGCTAATTTCAACTGATACCCAATTCGGTATTGGGTAAAAAATTCCATCCAATCTGATGTCCAAGAATTAATCTGGGGGGTTGAACCGATCGTATTATCGCGCTCCCAGCCGAATGCCGTCGATTTGTGATACTGGTGCATTCGCGCCAAGTTTCGTCCCAATTCTGCCCAAGATTGAGCGCTCCCACGACCGAGGGCAAGCCATTCTAAAACGATATAAGCTGAACCTCCCGTGCCACCCACACAGATTGGTTTTGGCACTCGGATGGCTTGTGCTTCTGCTATCTGCTGCAATCCGAGCGCTTCTGCCTCAAACATTGCAAGCTGATTGGCTTGATTCAGCTTGACAAAGAACGTAAGCTCACCATTACTCACCTGATAGCCCTGATTGATGCAGCCACCGCTCACCGATCGTCGATCTCGGCTTTCAAACGCTTGCCCCAGTGCTTGGCTAATCTGAGCATCAATTTGCGTCCACATCGCTTATTTTCCTGGCTTCACCACCACACAACCGTAAGCCTGAGTGGGCAAATAGGTTTGTGCTGCGGTTTGCAGATCTGCAGCAGAGAGCGATTGAATGTAAGCCGGATAGTTGAACGCTGGCTCTAAATCGCCGACTAAAGTTTGATAGTAACCGTACAGACCGGAACGATCGCTCGGTGTTTCATTCCCAAACGTGAAATGATTTGCCACCTGAGTCCGGACGCGATCGAGTTCCGATTGTTCTACCCATTCGGTTTGCAGCGCTTCAAGGTGTGACGCGATCGCGGCTTCGACTGCATCAATATTCTCAACAGGTAGTTGAGCCGAGATGCAGAAAATTCCTTGATGGCGGTAGGTCATATTACTAGCAGACACACTTGATACCAAACCGCGTGTTTCTCGCAAATCTTTGACCAATCGGGCTGTGCGTCCATGTCCGAGAATGCTTGCTAAGCCATCAAGCGCATAAGTCTGCTTCAGATCGACGAGTCCCGGAACGCGCCATAGCATCATCAATCTCGCCTGCGTCAAGCTGGGATCAAGATGCTCTTGGCGAATGATTTCGGTAAAGGGCTGTTCTACAGTGAATTGTGAGCTTCGCTGCACATCGCTGCGCTTTGGTTTAGACACGCTTTCTTCGACAATGCGAATCAATTGATCCACAGGTAAGTTTCCGACTGCAACGGCAGTCATCGATCGTGGGTGATACCATTCGGCGTGAAAATCGCGCATTTGTTGAGCGCTGAGCGTTTCAATCACTGAAGCAGGACCTAAAACCTGTCGTCGGTACGGCAGCGATGTAAACGCCATCTCGGACATGTATTGATAGGTGCGACGGCGCGGATTATCTTGCGATCGTCGGATTTCTTCTAGCACGACAAACCGTTCCCGCTCAAAGCCATCTTCTGGAATTTGGGCATTGAGCACTACGTCCATTTGCAGTGGTGCGAGCATGGCAAAATCTTGGGGCGCAGTTGTGATGTAGTAGTGCGTGTAATCTTGGCTGGTTGCAGCATTAGTCACCGCTCCACGCTGCTCGATCTGCTGCTCGAATTCGCCGCTCCGCAGCCGATCGGTGCCCTTAAACACCATATGTTCCAGAAAGTGAGCCATGCCATTGATCGAATCCGACTCGACGGCTGATCCGACATCTAACCAAACATTCAGATTCACCGCATCAACGGGAATCTGCTCAGCAATAATCGTTAAGCCGTTGGCGAGGCGATGAATGGTCGGGGCGTTGAGTTTGGGCGATCGGATGAGGGTTGAAGTCATAGCGGTTTGTGGCGTTCTTTACCTATCTTAGTGTTTGCCGAGGAGTAATTCACCTTCAAAATTCATCCAATTCTCCTAAAGTCGCGTCTTTCGGCTTATTCGCTTGGTTCTGCAATTCACTACAATAAAGGCAAGATGTTAAAAAATGTTAAGCAATGCAGAGCAACTCTTCCCGAAAAGTCGTCGTCGTGGGTGCGGGAATTGGTGGATTAACGGCAGCAGCGCTGCTTGCTCATCGCGGATATGAGGTTCTCGCCTTAGATCAGGCACTTGTCCCCGGTGGATGCGCTTCAACATTCAAACGACAAGGCTTTACCTTTGATGTCGGCGCGACTCAGGTTGCAGGCTTAGAACCGGGTGGAATTCATCATCGGATTTTTACAGAACTCGCGATCGAGCTTCCTGTCGCAACGGATTGTGATCCCGCCTGCGCGGTCTTTCTTCCGGGTGAAACTGAGCCGATTCGAGTGTGGCGCGATCCAGAGCAATGGAAAACCGAGCGCAATCGCCAGTTTCCCGGAAGTGAACCGTTCTGGCAATTGTTGAAGGACTTATTTCGCTATAGTTGGGCGTTTCAGTCGCGTGATCCGGTGCTGCCGCCGCGAAATATTTGGGACTTGTGGCAATTGACGAAGGCAGTTCGCCCCGATACGCTGCTGACGTTGCCCCATGCGTTTTCAACCGTAGGGGATGCGTTGCGAACGTTTGGATTGACCCACGATCGCCGACTGCACACTTTTCTCGACTTGCAACTGAAACTATATTCGCAAGTCGATGCGGATGAAACAGCGCTCCTGTATGCGGCGACTGCATTAAGCGTGTCTCAAGCACCACAGGGATTATTTCACCTTCAGGGCAGTATGCAGGTTTTGAGCGATCGTCTGGTTGAGGCGCTCAACCGCGATCGCGGCAGACTTTTGATGCGTCACACGGTTGAGCAAATTCACACCGAATCCGGGCGCACGACCGGGGTTACAATCCGCAATCAAAAAACCGGTGAAACTTGGATTGAACCCGCTGATCATGTGGTTGCCAATGTCACCGTGCAGAATTTAGTTGAACTGTTAGGGGAGGCTGCACCTGAAGGATATCGTCGTCGCGTTGATAAATTGCCGCCTGCTTCTGGTGCGTTTGTGATTTATTTAGGAGTTGATCGCGCTGCCATTCCCGCAGATTGTCCGCCACATTTGCAGTTTCTCTACGATTATGACGGCGCGATCGGTGAAAACAATTCCCTGTTTGTGTCGGTCAGCCACGAAGGAGACGGACGTGCGCCCAGCGGAAAAGCCACGATCGTCGCCTCATCGTTTACCGATACGGGAGCTTGGAAAAATAGCGGTGATTACGAAGGCATGAAGCAGCGATATGCGGCAGAAGCGATCGGGAAGCTGGGACGCTATTTCACGCTGACTCCGGAGACGATTGTGTATCAAGAAGCAGCAACTCCTCAAACCTTTGAGCGATTTACAGCCCGTAGCGAAGGAATGGTCGGTGGTATTGGTCAGCGTATTCCCACATTTGGCCCGTTTGGATTTGCCAATCGAACTCCGGTTCAGAATCTTTGGCTTGTCGGCGATTCAACCCATCCCGGAGAAGGCACCGCAGGCGTGAGTTATTCTGCATTAACCGTGGTGCGTCAGATCGAAGCGTTAACGTCTTAGATTTTGTTGCCATAGGGGAATCAGCGATTGTGCTTGCTCATGGGCGCTAGTTCCAAGCGGGATTTTTTGGGCGATCGCGATCGCGCCTGCTGGATCAGCGCTGGCTTGCGACATTGCCGTTTGTAAAAGCTGCTGACTCCATTGATCGATTAGCGATCGCGCCTCTTCACGCATTGGGCTAGACAGCGCCACACTATCTGCTTTGCGAATCGCATCTGCGATTGTATCGACGGTTCCGCCATTTGCGATCGTTCGAGCTTCTTGTAGCGTTTGCTCAGCTAGGGCATTGCCTTCAATTCGATCTTGCACCAGCGGATCAGGTTGAGTTGCTGCCCGTTCTTGGTCGCGAATCGATTGAAGCTGGCGGGCGTATTGTTGCCGTTTGGTTGCAGCCTCTTGCCCCAGAGCGCGACGCGACGAAATCCGGCTCAGCAGATCGATCGCTTGTTGCAAAGAACTAGCATCGCCACGGTTGGCAATTTGTTCGGCTTGATCGATTAAGGGACGGTCTTCACTGCTCTGAAATTCGGTGGTGATTTGGTCAATGAGTTGCCGTGCTTCTTTGGCTTTGGGATTAGAACTGGGAATTTGAGCAGCAGTTGCGATCGCGGCTTGGAGATCTTCAGGTCGGGTGGATTGTGCCAATTGACGAGCGCGATTCAGTTGGGCGATATCCACCTTTTCAGCCTGCCAGCGAGCAATCAACCTCTGCGCTCTGCTGAATAAAGGACGATCAGAACCAACTTTCTGAGCTTGAGCGATCGCCGCATCGTAATCTTCCGGCGCACCGTTCCAAATTCTGCTGACCGCACTGGCTAACGTTTCAAAATCCTCGACTTCTTTCTGCAAATTTGCGCTCGTCGGGATTTGCCTGATCACATCGAGTGCAGTGGTTAAGTCTTTGCGATCGAGTGCCGCTTCTGCAAAATCCAGCATCTTCTGACTGGTCTCCCCGATCGCTTCTTGAGCAACTTGATAAACATAACTCTGGTTGCCGATACTGGTTAAGAGTTTAATCGCCTCTAGGAAATTCTTGACTCCGCCGGATTCGACTAGATTCTTCGCTTTGCCAATTTTGGTAATGTCTTCGCGGGTGGCTGTGATTTTATTGCTGAGTTCTTGGTATTTGGTAGTTTGCCAGAAGATGTTATCGATCGACAACAATCGTCCTGCCTCGGTCAATGCAATCTGCACTCTCTGTTTCCGCAGCGCGTCTTCTGCTTTGCGGTAAAGCGTTTCGGCTGAAGTCCAGATTTGCTCCCAGCGCGTGATTTTGTCTTCAACTTGCTGGTAAGCACTGCCAATTCTCGGAACTTTTTTCGCGGTACTAATCGCTTCGTCGAGTCTTCCGGCTTGAAATGCTTCTTCGCCTAGATTCAAAATTTCTTGTGCCCACAGTTCGATGAAGCGCTTGGCTTCGTTGTAGAGGGGGTGATCGGGCGGTAGGCTTTTGACAAGCTCGATTGCCTCTAATAAATCTTTGGTGGTGCGCTTGTTGGCGGCAATTTCAGCACAATGTAAACGCAGAGAAGCCGAAGCGAGGGGCCAAAAGATCGATGGACAATTCGGAACAGCAGGAAGTTTGAACAGAAACGCAAGCGACAAGGCGGTGGTGCCTCCGGTCACTACAAACCCCAGGGCAATCATGGCTCTCCAGTCGTTCAGTAGCCATTTTTTGAGCCGATGAAATCGATCGACGATCGCCATTCGATCTAGCTTTCCCTCACTGTGAGGAGGTTCTTTAACCGTTTTAATCGGTTGTTTCTCCGGAGTGCGATTGCTCGATCGACGTGACGGTTTAGGGTTCCGACGATTGGAAATGCCGCGATCTCTGGTCATAGATGGGTGTAAAACTGCAAGAATGCGATCAGGGAATGAAAGCGATCGCGTTAGAAGCCATCCTACCCCCCATTCAGGGAAAAAATAACCTCAAGTGGTTTGAGTTAATCATCTTTTCAAGAAATGATCAAGCAAGCGCAGCGCGTAAAACCTGGATTTGGCTGGTCTGCGTTTGCCTGATCCCGATATGATCAGATCCGCACATTTATATCAGGTCAGGATTCATGGAAGCGCAACTGCAAGGAAAAGTCGCGATCGTCACGGGGGCATCACGTGGAATTGGACGATCGACCGCGTTAGCACTCGCAAGCGAAGGAGCATCAGTGGTCGTGAATTACGCCAGTTCTAGCGGTGCGGCGGAAGAAGTGGTGGCGCAAATTACCGAGCATGGCGGAAGTGCGATCGCGGTGAAAGCCGATGTGTCGAAAGCCGATCAAGTCGATGCGCTGATTGAAGCCACGATGGAGAAATACGGCAGAATCGATGTGTTGGTGAACAATGCAGGAATTACTCGCGATACGTTGTTGCTGAGAATGAAGCCTGAAGAATGGCAAGCGGTGATTGATTTGAATCTTACCGGGGTCTTCCTCTGCACCAGAGCCGTGAGCAAAATCATGCTGAAACAACGCAGTGGACGGATTGTAAATATCACCTCAGTTGCCGGACAAATGGGCAATCCAGGGCAAGCAAATTACAGTGCCGCGAAAGCGGGCGTGATCGGATTTACCAAAACAGTTGCGAAGGAACTCGCGAGCCGAGGAATTACAGTGAATGCGGTTGCACCCGGATTCATCGAGACCGATATGACGCATGACTTAAAGGCAGATGAAATTCTCAAATTTATCCCGCTCAGCCGTTATGGTAAGCCGGAAGAAGTCGCCGGAATGATTTGCTTCCTTGCAGCCTCTCCTGCGGCTGGCTATATTACGGGACAGGTGATGAATGTCGATGGCGGCATGGTCATGGCGTAATGGAGCAACGAAGATGAAGATTGGCGTGATTGGGGCGGGGGGAATTGGCGGCACGATCGGCACTCTCTGGGCAAAAGCGGGACACGAAGTTTTCTTCAGTTCTCGCAATCCAGAACAGCTATCGAATTTGATTACCGGAGAGAACACGCAAGCGGGAACCGTGGCAGAAGCGGCGGCGTTTGCGGATGTGATTCTGCTGGCGTGTTATTACACGACGATCAATGAAGCGATCTCCGCGGCTGGATCACTCGATGGCAAGATTTTGATCGATGCCACCAATCCTTATGAGCGCGAGAACGGCAAACTTCATCGAGTGCCGGATGTAAGTTCGGGTCTAGAACTCGCGGCAAAACTGCCAAATACAAAAGTTGTGAAAGCCTACAACACGCTACCGACTGCAACGTTTGCGAACGAAGCGCATCGGTCTGAACCTTATACGGTGTTTTACTGTGGGGATGATGCAGAGGCGAAAGCGATCCTGGCTCAACTGATTATCGAGAGCGGCTTTATCGGCATGGACACGGGCAATCTCACTCAGGCAATTCATCAAGAGCCGGGAGGCGTGTTGTACAACCGTCCGATGCTCGCGAATGAAGCACAGCAGTTAGTCACGTCTCTGATCTAACGCTGGTTCGAGAGGAGTTCACTTCGATGTTAAATCCGGGATGCCCCTAAATCGAGGCGCTTTCAGGTTGGTCTATTTTGGCTTCACCACCAAAACCGAGCAGGGGGCATCTTCAACAATCTGACTGCTAACCGAGCCAAGGAGAATCCGCTTCATTCCGGTTAAGCCTCGGCTCCCCAACACGATTAAATCTGCATTGTGGATCTTCGCAAGGCGGACAATCTCTTCGGCTGGATCTCCGATGACGATTTCGACAGCGCTCTCGCAGTCTAAGCGCCGTTGATAGGCGTGTAGCTGCTGCTCAATTTGGCTGTAGGGAAAATGTTCGACAGCGGTTGCGGGTCGATCGACGACCACTTCTACTTCGGATTGGTTCGACGGAACGACGTGCGCCAAAACGACTTTCGATCGAGCTTCGAGATGGAGTTCTTGCAGCGTTTTTAGCACTTGGTCGGAGAGTTCTGATTTTGCAATTGGAGGATTTGCTGTTACATCCAACGCAACGAGAACAGTATTCAGCATCGGAGGTTTCCCCAACAGAGCACCACGAGATCACTCTAGCGCAGTCTTTCTCTGGTTTCAGAAACGATCGGATTCCCTTAAGCTTCTTTCCGTCTTTGGATTGCCGCAGCGTGACCGAATTCCTTCTAAAATTTATAGACTGAATAATTTCTGCCGACGGATTCATGGTGAACGACGAACAAATCAGCCTGTTTGATATTCCTGCGACCGAGCCATCGACACCGAGTGGCTTTGATCCGGAGTTGATTCCGACGAGCGCAAAGATTCCAATTCCCACAGGCACGTATCAAACAATGGAGCAGATGAGCGCTCATTGTAATCACTGTCATCGCTGCGATTTGGGAGCCTCACGGACTCATGCAGTGATTGGGCGCGGTAACTTGAATGCACCGATCATGATTGTGGGCGAAGGGCCAGGACAAACTGAGGACGAAACGGGTGTGCCGTTTGTCGGTCGATCGGGGCAATTGCTCGATCGCATTCTCGCCGCTGTGCATCTCACAACCGAGGAGCACGTTTTTATCTGTAACGTGGTGAAGTGCCGTCCGCCGGAAAACCGCACTCCGACGACCGATGAAGCAGAAGCGTGCAAAGGATACTTGTCCGAGCAGATTCGTATGGTGAATCCGAAGATCATTTTGCTGACGGGCGCGACAGCGATGAGGGCGCTGGTTGGCATCAAGCAAGGGATTACGAAGGTGCGGGGGCAGTGGATCGAGAAGGACGATCGCTTCTATATGCCGATTTTTCACCCTGCTTATCTGTTGAGAAATCAATCGAAAGAGAAGGGCAGCCCCAAATGGTTGATGTGGCAGGATATTCAAGCGGTGAGAGCGAAGCTTGACGAAATTCAGGCTAAGTAACGCTTTCAGGCAGTCTTACCGTGATATTCCATTGCGTTGAGAGAAACCGCACGGTCTCAACAAAAATCTCTGCCTGATCCGTCTGTTGAATCACGGGGAGGGCTGTCCCGGCGAACGCTAAGAAATAGGCCTTAATGCGTTGGGGCTTGCGACGATCAACCACCTTCATTTCGTTTTGCAGGTCTTCGAGATAGACAGCCGCAATTTCAGCCCGATCGCTCGGTAATTTTTCGACGATCGGCTGAAGTAAATCAAGCGCTTTGAGGATTTGCTGCACATCTGCGGTAGTCTCTGCGGGTGAATCGATTACTGGCGTTTTAACGATCGACGCTTTTCCTTTATCGGTAAGATAAGCTCTGACCACCTGAAACTCGCGGGTAGCGTTGTCGTAAACTTTTGCAACTTTGAGGTATCCATCTTCGGACAGTGTATCTAAGTAGTAGCGAATCATCTGCATCGAAGAGCCGATCGCAGTTGCAATACTTTCTCCGGTGGTATTTCCGGCATCAATCACCTCTAGGATTCGCTGTTGCTTTTCGTTGAGTAGCATGGAGAGCCTATATCCCTAGCAGGATGTTTACTGTACCAAATTCGAGAGTCGTTTTACTATGTTAGGCTTTTCGCAAATTGTTAAAATTTGTAATACGATAGGGACATTCCTCTCATTTTTTACTAAATATGGAACCCGCATTCGCACTGAATATCTCGATTTGCGCTGCGATCGTTGGAATCACCGGATTCGCGATCTATACGGCGTTTGGTCCACCTTCCGCGAATTTGGAAGATCCGTTTGAAGATCATGAAGACTAACGATTTAGAGGGTGTCAGATGATGCCCTCTTTTTGATCTTGCCTCTTCTTAATTTTGTATGTCCGAATTTCCCAGGGGCGGATGCGATCGGGAACTTGGAGGGGACGTTCGAGTAAGTCAAGCGCTTCAACGATCTCGAAGTCGCCTTTTAGGTTGAGTTGTGCGGATTCGCCGTGGCATTCGTAACAGCGCAGAATGTACTCGTCTGGATTGTCTTCGGATTGCTTCAGGCTAGAGAGAATGAGATTTTCGGATTGGAGGTCGAGGAATGAGTAGACGGGCGGGAGTGTGCCGTTTTCGGAAGGTTGATCGAGTGTGAAGACTTCTAAGGGCTGTAAAAGTTCAGTCGCTTTCCGCGTGGTTTGAGCAGTTTTCCAAGTTCCAGCATGAGGATACAGGGCGTAAGTAAATTCGTGAGAACCTAAATCCGCTTTAGGATCTGGAAATTCTGAGCCACGCAGCAAAGTAAGACGAATTTGGTCAGATTGGCAGTCGAAACCGTGCTTGCAATCACTTAAAAGACTAACGCCGTATTCTCCATCATTCAGATCCACCCATCCAAGTGCGGGAACTTCCCATTTCGCTTTTTCGGCTTCGGTTTCGGGGCGAGTAGTTCGCTCAATCGCGCCGCCTGCCATTTCATAAGTCGCGAAATTAACTTTTAGGTTAAGCGGAAACGCAGCTTTTACTAAAACGTGCCGTTCCTGCCAATTGACTGACGTGTATATGCTCAGAATAGGTGAATCAGGCTCCAAGTAATACCACTGCTGAAAAATAGATTCTCCGATCGCTCGTTTAACCTCAACTCCAGGAATCAGAGATATCCATTTTCGATATTTGATCTCTAGCAATCTAGAACGATCGAGAGGGTGAGCAGCATAGTTCGGATCAATATTCCAAGCGTCCCAGTACTGCCCACTATCTTGAAAAGCTTGAAGATCATTTCCAAGCCCGTTTAGAATTTCGCGATCGTTCACTTTATCAAAAACGCTAGATAAGCTACCTGTTTCAAAATCAATGATCGCTTTAATAAACTCATTTTCTAAGATGAACTCACCGGAAGATACATTCGTATCAAGCAATAAAGGTTCACCGGGGTAGAGCCAAAAGCATCGGTAGCCGACAGAGGGAATAGTTTCTGCCCAAAATGAGTAACAATAAATGCAAAACTCGCTTGTGTTAATCCAAGACTTCTCTATTTGAACTTGAATATCTTCACCATTTAAATTGCAAATCTTCCAGTTCCGTTCGTCTGAAACAGACTTTGTTAAATCTGCCGTAACAATTCCAGATCTTTCCCAACTTGATGGATTAAAAACTACAACAAGTTCCGCTTCTGGATGGGGCGGAGCAGGAAGCTTAATTTGCGTCCCAATATTCGACTTGCCATAAACTTTGTCAAGAATATCTCCAAACTCAAACTGCTTAACAAGTGTGGTATTGTAAACTTCACGGATTGATGAACCTGGCAAAATATCATGGAATTGATTGAATAAAACAATCTTCCAAGCTTCTTCTAAATCTGTTTTCAGATACTCTGAGCTTGCCATACTCGAAGATAGAGAGGCATCCATTTCTACAAAATGCAGCCGAGCCTCTGCCTCCCGGTTAAACCGTTTTTGGTCGCCATGAGTTGTATAACAACCGCGATGGAATTCTAAATAAAGCTCATCATTCCAAGTATCTTTTGGAGCTTCTAAGCTTTCTAAATAATTTAATGCAGTGGTGAATTCTAAGCTTGGAAAAAAGGGCGATCGCTTCCACCGTTCCGCAATTTCCAACATATCGCGAGTCGGGCCTCCACCGTGATCACCCACGCCAAATAGCCAAAGCGCATTCGGTTGTCCGGTTTTTCTTACCCAATCCCATGCGAATTGAGCCATTTTGATTGGCTCAATTCCTTCACCGATCGGTGATGACATTAAACTTTTAACTTGACTTCCATCCGGTGCTTGCCAGTTAAACCATTCATACGGAAACTGCGTCGTATCATTCCATCGAAGCTTCTGCGTCACAAAATAATCAATTCCCGCTAATTTCAAAAATTGCGGAGTTTGCCAATTGAATCCAAAGGTATCGGGAAGCCATGCAACGCGACAGATTTCGCCAAACTTTTCTTGACAGTATCGTTGACCGTATAAGAGATGACGTGCGATCGATTCGGCATTAATCAAGTTCATCTCCGGCTCAACCCACATTCCGCCGACGATTTCCCATTTTCCTGCTTTTACTTGCGCTTGAATTTGGGCAAAAATCTCCGGTCGATTCTGTTCAATCCACTCGTATAAAGCGGGTGTGGTGTGACAAAACGTAAGCTCAGGAAAATCTTTTTGCAAATTGAGAACAGAAATAAATGTGCGTTCTGCTGCTCTCCAAGTTTCCTCAACATCCCAAAGCCAAGCCATATCTAAATGAGCATGACCGAGAAGAAAAATTGTATGTTGTTTAATTCGAGAACTGAGCGGTAAAAGCGAGGTTCTTAAGGCTTCTAGAGATTGATGAAAATATTGTCGATCGTCAACCTTCCAATCCAAGTTAATCTCAGGTTGATCTAACTCAAACGCATCAATATAGCCCTGAATTACTTCTAATTCATCTGCGACAAATCCTGGATCAATTTCGTCGTAATTGGATTCGCAGATGAGGCGCGATCGCATGAGCCCCCCAATGTCATGCCCCGGACTCACTAATCGAATTGCAACCGCAACTTTCTCACCTGGAACGACATTAGAACTCAGAACAACCCGACAAGAATGATCAAATAAATCGCCTTCCTGAACTTTCTGACCGTTGACATAAACTTCAGCCAATTCCGCCCACCAAGTTAATGCCAATCTCAGCATTAACCCCGCTAACGGATACTCATTCAGTGCTTCAGGCAAAACGAATTCTTGGTAAAACCAGCGAACTTTGCGCCCTTTTTCCCACACCAAATAGCGCTTCTCATTTAGTTCAATCTTTGTGAACGATTGTGTGGAAATATTCTCGACCGCGCAATCTTCGCACACCCCCCAACCCTCAATTGCATCAGCTTGTACTAAATTTCGTAAGCGCTCGATAAAAGAAGCAGTGAGAACGTCAGTCATACCGATATGATGAGGGTGAAACGTGCGATCGTCGTAATATCGTCCCTCAGTCTATGACTTCTCGACGCTATCAAAGTCAATTATTTAACTTCGTTACACGGCAGACCCAGAAACTCGCGGACAAAAGCGCCACACTCCTGCGACACGCTAAAATCACGACAATCTGGACAACCCAAATTCTGCTCTATCCGATTTACGCTGCATTTCAGGGAACCAGAGCGATCGCTCAGCAAATTGGGCAACGGGTGGAAAAAGCGGTGCTGCGATTGCGGATGAGTCGAGAAGAAATCGCCATTGATCCCGATGCCAATCTAAGTGATGCCCCGATTCAAAACGTGCTCACTGCGGTAAAACGAGCGTTAGTTAGCGGCGGAAACTTACCTGCATTAAGAGAGCGTCACCCACTGGTTCTGATTGGGCGATTCTTGGCACGTCAAAACCCTGAGAATCTAGCCGTGTCGAATCCGTATCACATTCAGGCGATCGCTTCTCTCGTCGATACGCGCAACCTTGTCTTGATTCTTGACGGCAATATCATTCTCGATACGCTCACCCCAGAGCAACAGCGCCAAATCGAACACCGCATTCGATTAGAACTCGCACGTTACTGGCAATGGCGACGCAAGCTTTATCTCAAATCCGCACCGCTCTCACTTCCCGAAGATCGAGAAACCTTACTGCCCCCGATCCGAGTGTTTCGGCAACTCATGGCATGGGTTCAAGCCAGCCCAGTTGCGATCGCCCTTAACCTATTCCAAGAAGCCGAACTGGTCACACAGCCGAATGAACTCGATTGGTTTGTGCCTTCTGTTCCGCTTTCTGCTTGGAACCCTAGCAGCTTAATTGGGCGATCGCCCCATCCCAAAAACATCACTGCTTGGTTTGCTCAACTCCCCAACTTCTCAGATCTAGAAGCCCTGATCTGGGCGGCAATCCGTTACTTTTTTGGAGAGCGTACCCAATTTGCTCCGACTCAAGCTGGATTACCTGGAGCGGTTGAGGCTTCCCCAAACTTAGGATTTGCCCATCTATTTCGTAAAAACCTTGCAACGCATGATGCACAGGAACCTTTGATTCTCGAAGGAAGAGCGACCGGATTTGGAGAACCGCGATCGTTCTCTTTTACGCCTTCTCTGCGTCAGCAAATCCGCGAAGCATTGAGAAAACTTTCAGGCGCGATCACAATTCAGCGAAAATCAAAAATCATCGTGCGGCAAGAAAGCCTGATCGTTGTGCAACAAGAAACCTCAATCGAACAGATTTACGTTGAAGCGCGATCGCAACTTGTCACTCCGGAGTCGTCTTCCACTGAAATCACGTCAACTCACGCACACAGTCCTGTAGCAAGAACCGCAGAACCCTCAGAAGTCGTAACGGCATTTGATTGGATCGAGACTCCAGCAACGCATGTGGAATACGTCCTCACACCCTGGCAGAAAGTCCTAAAATGGCTCGATTCCGGCATTTTGTGGATCGAACAGCGGCTAGTCATCTTGTGGCGCTGGCTCACGCGTCGAAACTAAAACGATCGCGCACTCCTGTAAGATAAAGGGACGAACTGCAAACTATCCGCCATTGCCTTTGGAGTCATTCATATGCTCACGCTTAAAGTCGTTGTTTACATCACGGTCGCTTTCTTTGTCGGTTTGTTCGTCTTTGGGTTCCTTTCAAACGACCCAGCACGGAACCCCAACCGTCGCGACTTAGAATAATCACTTCTCGCGCTATGAGAGTGCTAGGGCAGATGACTGCCCTTTTTTTATCACAACATTCGGAATCAATTTGTCTAAATCCCCGTCAATCGGCTAAAGTGCCGATATTTCCTGCTGTCTGCTTCAAGCTAAATCCTGATTGATATGCCTTATTCGGTTCCACCTGTACCGCCTGCGATCGTGCAATCTGCTCCAGTCGCCAAGTCCAATCTTGCGGTCAAACCTGCACCTCCAAAAATTCTAGCGATCGAGCCGCAAACCGCTTCACATCGAGCAGACGATCTCGCCGGAACCGAACCGATCTTTGCTTCAGAGCCAGAATGGAGTTTCGCCGTACCTCCAGAAGCCGATACTCCTGCCTCTGTGACCCAAATCTCTCCAACGCCATCCGCCCCACTCCCTACCTCCACTCCTGTTCCCGCTCCTACCCCGACTCCCGCGCCGAGTAATCCTCCAACGAATCCCCCAACGAATCCTCCACTTAATATTCCAACCAGACGACTGACAAGCGAGGGCATTCTAGAACTGAAAGCCGATCGACAAGAATACGACCAGTTACGCCAAGTTTTCACGGCTGAAGGTCGGGTTTCGCTGCGCTTCCGAGGAGCCTTATTGACCGGCGATCGCCTACAGGTGAATCTGGTCAATCGGCTGACCGTCGCAGAAGGAAACGTCACCCTCACACGAGGCGATCAAATCCTGCGAGGGCAGCGGTTTCGCTACAACCTGATTCAAGAAGAAGGAACCGTTGAACAAGCGAGCGGCGAGATCTTCATCCCCACAGCAGGCACTGATCTAAATCCAAACCTGCCAACCAACATCACAGCGGGCGTAGTCCCGGTTGGATCAGTCGGCGATCGTGCATTGGCAACTCAAAATAACGTCTCTCAAGCCGGAGGAATCCGGCTGGTCGTTGGTTCACAACAAAATGCAAGTGGTAGCCCCGCTGCAGCACAAGCAGGCGGCTCAGTGCGACGATTGCGATTTGAAGCGGCTCAGATTGAGTTTTATCCAGAAGGCTTCCAAGCCAATAACATTCGCATCACGAATGATCCATTCTCTCCGCCTGAACTTGAACTTAGAGCCGATCGTGCCGTCTTAAGACGAGTTTCACCCTTGCGCGACGAAATTCGCACGACTCGGAATCGATTGGTGTTTGATCAAGGATTTACGCTACCGTTACCCAGTCGAACGATCGTGCTCGATCGCAATCAGCGAGCGCCCTTATTGTTTGATTTTGGCTATGATGCCCAAGACCGTGGCGGCTTCTTTGTTCAGCGTGAGTTAAACGTCCTGCCGCAATCGCCGATCAATTTCACGATCACACCGCAGTTCTTTGTGCAGAGAGCCCTTGAAGATCGAAGCAACATTGCGAATCTGTTTGGACTAAGAAGCCGTTTGTCGGCTCAAGTCACGCCTCGAACGATCGTTCGAGGGGAGGGCGTTTTCACGAGCTTAGATCTTTCGCGGTTTGAAAACACATTTCGCGGCAGCCTGCGGGCGCAACAATTGATCGGAACGCATACGCTCAGTTTGGAAGCGAGCTATCGCAATCGCTTATTCAATAATTCGCTCGGCTTTCAAGATGTCCAAAGCAGCATTGGGGCGCTCTTTTTCTCGCCTGCGATTCCGCTTGGCAACACCGGAATTAATCTGAGCTATCAAGTGGGATATCAGTACGTCAATGCGGATACCGATCGTCCAGACTTACTTGCCCCCATCCGAGCGAACAATCGCATCAGCCTAGGACGCTTTCAGGCAAGTGCTGCGATCAATCGCGGCTTCAATCTCTGGCAAGGAACCGCTTTACCTGCTACGCGGGAGCAGGGGCTGAGGTTTTCTCCGACTCCGATTCGTCCATTTGTCGGGGTGGGCGTTGGAATAACGGGAGTTACCACGTCTTATAGCAATGGAGATAGTCAAAATAGCGTGAGTGGTGCGGTCAGCTTAATCGGGCAATTTGGACACTTCTCGCGTGATTTCTTGGACTATACAGCATTCAACATCACCTATTCTCAGGCGATTCGTGCGGGCTTATCGCCGTTTTTGTTCGATCGAATTGCCGACGATCGGATTCTCTATGCGGGAATTACTCAGCAGCTTTATGGACCGATTCGCATCGGGTTCCAAACGGCTTACAACATTCAAACCGGACGAGAAATTAGTACCGATTACTTTTTAGAGTACAAGCGTCGTACCTATGGGGTTTCGCTGCGCTATAACCCTGTGCAGCAACTTGGATCGATCGGCTTTGAAATTAGCGACTTTAACTGGACTCGCGGCAGTGTAGAACCGTTTGCTGGCAGTGGGGTGATTCCGGTTGACGGCGGCGTGATCCGATCTCCGCAGTAGGAAGTGATGCGATCGGGTTGGTAGAACGCTGTCGCTGATCTCAAGAAGAATCCTTTTAGGTTGAAGAAATGAATTTGAATTTTGCCCTAAAATAGCGGGGTATGATATCTGATCCGGCGAAAGGCTCTTCTGGAGATTCCAGCGCGTCTCTGTGGTATGAGACGACAATTCATGTTGCAGATTTACTGACTCACTACAGTTTTGATCTAGGTGGAAATAATGCACAGCAGCTAGCCGATCGTTGGCAGTCTAGCTATTCTGCAAATTGGGTACGCTGGGCAGTGATCGAAGCTCTGTATCAAGGGCGATATAAAGCCGTTTCAGTCGAGCAGATTTTGCAGCTTTGGCAACGTCGGCAACAACCGTGCTATCACTTCAACTACGAGTTTGAGCGGTTGGTTTGCAACAACTTCCCCCGCAATTTGTCCCAAGAGCCACGATCGAAACCTGTACGCGATACGACGATTCTTCCGCCGCCCCTGCCTGTACCGAATCGCTCAGGCTCCCCTGTGCCAAAGGCAGCCACGACTCCTATCGTTTCAGAATCGCCCCCCTGGGCTGAACTAGCTGAGCAAATTCAACAAGAAGACGATCCTCCTCAAGCCCTTGAATCGAAGCCTGTGATCACACCGCTAAACGTGAAGCATTTAGAACCTCCAGAGATTTTGCTCGATCGGGTTGCACGACTCCAGGCAGGTGTAGAAGCATTAATCGAGCAAGCAACTTCTAGTTTGAATGCCTCTACAGAAGCGATGAAAACGAAGTTGCATCCCGAAGAAAACAAAGCTGTAACTGCATCAGAAAACGTTGAACCCTTTGCAAGTGATGCACCTTTAGAACTTCCTGAAGAAGTTCATCCACCGATTCATCAATTTATGCCCTCTGAATCAGAATTTCACAGCAAATTAAAAGCAGTTGTAGAGCAAGAAACGATCGAATAGCAATTGTTTTCGTTTAACTTGTCGATCGCCCGATTAAACTTGAATCAGTTGAAGACTTTGCAGGATCTATGATTCAACTTCTTAACAAGCCGATCGACCAGCGAATCGTTTTATACGGCACTTGGGAAGACTTCAAACTACTTCAAAAATTTTCTCAGAACTCTCCTGGCGTGCGGGTTGCTTTTTACGATGGGGAAATTGAACTCTTTATGCCCGGTTTGCAGCACGAACAGTTTTCCGAAATCATTGGCTATCTCGTGACTACTTTTTTGCTGAAACGCGGCCTTATCTTTGTTCCTTCAGGCTCCGTCACTCAGGAAAAACCTGGAGAAGTGGCTGCACAAGCGGATAAATCTTACTGCCTGGGTACTGCTAAACCGATTCCAGATTTATCAATTGAAATTGTCTTCACCAGTGGAAGCGTCAATAAACTTGCCCGTTATCGATCGCTCGGTGTTTCTGAGGTTTGGTTCTGGGAGGATGGAAGTTTAAAGCTATATCATTTACGTGATCGCGAATATGATCAAATCGCTCGAAGCGAATTACCAGGACTAGAAAACCTAGACATTGATCTTCTAAACCGCTGCATTTTAATCGCTGAAGCTAATTTTGCAGGAGCCGTCCAATTGCTGCAATCGGAAAGTTAAGCTTTTCGCTCTGCAATTCGCAATTTTGCCGATCGCGCTCTTACATTTTCTTGAATCTCATCTTCTTGAGCCACGATCGGCTTCTTTGTAATCACCGTCAACAGCTCCGATTCTTTCATTCGATGTTTCACAATCCGATCTTCCAAGCTGTGAAAACTAATAATTGCAAGTCGTCCCCCTGGTTTTAACCAAGTCGGGGCTTTTTGCATCAACGTTTCTAACACCTCAAGCTCTCGATTCACCGCAATTCGCAAGCCTTGAAACACACGAGTTGCAGGATGAATCCGACCATAACGATATTGCTTTGGTACTGATCCCGCGATCGCATCTGCTAATTCTGTTGTGGTCTTAAACGGTCGCTTTTCCACAATTCGTCGGGCAATTCGTCTCGAAAGCCGCTCTTCTCCATAGGTGTAGAAAATATCAGCTAATTTTGACTCTTCCCAATGATTAATCATCTCGGCTGCGGTTAATTCTTGCTGCTGATTCATTCGCATATCTAGCGCCGCTTCATGCCGAAAACTAAACCCACGATCGGCAATATCAAACTGAGCCGAACTGACACCTAAATCTGCTAGTATTCCATCGAACTTTGTTTCACCCGGATCAAAGTCAGCAAAATTTGTATGGTGAAAGGTGACGCGATCGCCTAATTTCTCCCGTGCCGCATCGAGCGCAAACGCATCTTGATCGATCGCTGTTAGCTTCACATCCGCAGTCGCACTCAGAATCAGCGCACTATGACCCCCACCGCCCACGGTTGCATCTAAATATTCTCCGCGATCGCGAATCGCCAATCCTGCAATCACTTCGCGACTTAGCACAGGAATATGAATAAACTCAGAATTCATTGCATTAAACAGCTTAAAAATGACCTTCTTTAGTTTTTTGTCCCCAGCTCTAAAATTTTTTCGTCTTCAAAGTCCCTCACTCGTGGGGGATTTAGGGGGCATCCATTCGACTCAAACGGGGTGCGATCGATCTAACTCTTCTCTCACAACGCTATTGATTCCATTCTATTCGTCTCTAAGCGTAAATTGAATCCTGAGCGAATTGATTCAAACCTACGCAGATAGACACGATTCTCTATAATTAAAGAAGTGCAACAAGCGCCCATAAAGCCTTATTCCACAAAGCTTGCCCGCAAATCGTGAATCGAGAGGCAGAACACCGATGGCAATGATCGAAACCAAGACAGAACCCATGGTACTCAACATGGGGCCGCACCATCCCTCGATGCACGGGGTAATGCGGCTAATCGTCACGCTCGACGGCGAGAACGTGGTCGATTGTGAACCTGTAATTGGGTATCTCCACCGAGGCATGGAGAAAATCGCCGAAAATCGCACCAACATTATGTTTGTCCCCTACGTGAGCCGATGGGACTACGCCGCCGGGATGTTCAATGAAGCAATCACGGTGAATGCCCCGGAAAAGCTTGCCGGAATCGCCGTTCCCAAACGCGCCAGCTATATCCGCGTGATCATGCTGGAACTCAACCGCATCGCCAATCACCTCCTGTGGCTTGGCCCGTTCATGGCGGATGTCGGCGCACAAACTCCTTTCTTCTACATCTTCCGCGAACGTGAACTAATCTACGACCTGTGGGAAGCCGTCGCAGGCTACCGCATGATCAACCACAACTACTTCCGCATCGGTGGCGTTGCAGCTGATCTACCCTACGGCTGGATTGATAAATGCTTAGATTTCTGTGACTACTTCCTGCCGAAAGTCGATGAATATGAACGGTTAATCACAGAGAATCCGATTTTCCGCCGTCGTGTTGATGGGGTAGGTGTCATCACTCGCGAAGATGCGATCAACTGGAGCTTATCTGGCCCGATGCTGCGTGCTTCTGGCGTGAAGTGGGACTTGAGAAAAGTTGATCACTACGAATGTTATGACGATTTTGATTGGGATGTGCAATGGGAAACGGCTGGCGACTGCTACGCTCGCTACATCGTGCGAATTCGCGAAATGCGTGAATCAATCAAGATCATCAGGCAGGCAATCAAGGGACTTCCCGGTGGCCCGTTCGAGAATCTTGAAGCAAAACGGATGATGGAAGGACCAAAATCTGAGTGGAACGGGTTTGATTATCAGTTTATCGGTAAGAAGATTGCGCCGACCTTCAAAATTCCGAAAGGTGAACACTATGTTCGTCTAGAAAGCGGTAAAGGCGAATTGGGTGTTTACATTATGGGTGAGGATCACGTCTTCCCCTGGCGCTTTAAGGTTCGGGCAGCAGACTTTAACAACGTCCAGATCCTTCCCTATCTTGTCAAGGGCATGAAAGTTGCGGATATCGTGACCATTCTCGGTAGCATTGACATCATCATGGGATCGGTCGATCGCTAAACTGAATCCCGCCATCCATCATTTCTGGGCAGGTGTAACAGACCTGCCCATTTTGTTGCGCGGTGTAAACGGTTCGACATAACACAATACAATGACACGCGATCACGCCGTTTTAGGTTAGGATGGATCGTAGTCAATCTTAAGCATTCAATAACCTCTTTTTATTCTGCTCCTCTATCGTGGGGAGTGAACTTGAATTCGGTTCTGACCTCAAGCGAAGAATTGAGTTTTATACTGACGCTACTTTTGTATCGTCTGCTCACGATATTCCTGCTGATGTACCACTCAGCTTTCTCAGGCGATGAGAGTTGTCAACTGCGAATTTTCTGGACGATCTGAATTAGTGGCTTTTTAAGTGTTGAGATTTGGTTGAAACAGTTGCAAATTATTGATGGTGTCTAATTTAACAATCTAAGCTTCTGTGATGCGGGCTGGCTATCCCACTAAAGTAGGATTTTCCGACTGAAGGAATTGAGCGTAAGCCGATCTTCGACTGCTTACGCCGTTAGCATCGAGGTTTCAGCACAAACACTGAGCGAATGCACGGACATTCATTCGTGCAAAAAAGATTGACTTTCTTTGAGTTAGACGCTATCAATAGTATGTGAACTGAAGCGCAACCGCTGTATGTAGCGTTACTGATTTACAGTTCCGCTTGCCCGCTTTCTGTCATTCCACTATCCTCACAGTGAACTATGAAGTACCAAGAGCAGCTAACTCCCTGGGTTGTCTATCAAATCACTCCCGACTTGCAGCGTCAAGTCGTCATTCGGTTTCGTCGTCGCAACGATGCAGATTCTTACCTGAAGGTATTAACGCAAACCCGCCCAACTGCCCAGTTTATTGTTGCCTTCGATGCACCCCCCTCTGCCACACCAGCCGCTACGGGTGAAGCCGCACTTGTTTAAGCAAACTTGTGGAGCTGAAGGTTCTAGGCGGAATGTAGTGTGCGATCGACCTATTACAGTGTGCGCACTGCCTTTTGCCTGAACATTAGACTAATCGCTAGAAGGTGAGCTTCTTCTAAGTCGGAGTGCATCACCGGCTTGCAAAACTCACTTCAATGGAATGACTTATTGCCTGCTTTTTGTGCGTGGTTTATTCTCTCCAGCTAACGCTCAGTTTAGTACAGATAATCTACTCTGATTGGCTGGAAAATGCAATAGATTAGAAGCGATCGTTTCTAATGTTCAGGTTAAACCCGTGGTTGCTCAAGAAAATCAATCTGCGGACTTGAAACGTCCGCTTTACAACTTCATATCGCAGCAGATTCGCGAATTAGGGCGAATCACATTCGCAGGATTCATGAATTTAGCATTGTATTGTCCGCAGCTGGGCTATTATGCTAGACCTCGCGAAAAAATTGGGGCGCAGGGTGATTTTTTCACCTCGCCCCATTTATCGTTTGATTTTGGTGAATTGGTTGCCGAGCAACTAGCGGAAATGTGGCAAGTGCTCGGACAGCCGAATCCGTTTACCTTAGTTGAGATGGGTGCGGGACAGGGATTGCTTGCAGTCGATATTCTGCGGTATCTCGATCGCTTTTATCCTGAATGCTTTAATTCGCTGACTTATCTCATTGTTGAAAAGGCAGCCGCACATATTGTCGAGCAGCAGCACCGATTGCGGCGCTGGACGGAAGCGGGAACGCGGATCGAGTGGACAACGATCGAGGAGCTTCCAAATGATTCAATCGTAGGGTGTGTGTTCTCAAATGAATTAGTCGATGCGTTTCCGGTGCATCTAGTCACGCTGCAGAATCAAGTGCTCAAAGAAATTTATGTTTGTCTGCAAGACAATCGATTTGCTGAAGTGGTTGGTGATCTTTCAACTGAGAAATTAGTGAATTATTTTGACTTCGTTGGAGTCAAGATTTGTGGCTATGCAGACGGCTACCGGACTGAAGTGAATTTAGCCGCATTAGATTGGATGAGTACGATCGCCCAAAAATTGCAGCAAGGATTTGTTTTAACGATCGATTACGGCTATTTGGCAACGCGATACTACAATCCGATGCGATCACAAGGAACATTACAGTGCTACTACCAGCACAGTCATCACAATGATCCATACCTCTATATCGGTGAGCAAGATATCACCGCTCATGTTGATTTCACAGCGCTGCAACTCCAGGGAGAGCGATCAGGACTGCAAACCGTTGGCTTTACGCAGCAGGGATTATTTTTAATGGCGTTGGGATTGGGCGATCGACTCGCTCAGATCACTCAGACGGAAGCCACCAGCACCCAGGATTTACAAAACCGACTGCAACGCCGCGACGCACTACATCAGTTAATGAACCCAATGGGGCTAGGTGGCTTTGGTGTTCTGATTCAAAGTAAAAACTTGAGTCAAGAGATTCAACTGAAAGGATTGATGCAGCGAATTTGAACCAATTAAAAAGGAGTGAACGATTTAATTAACAGTTCGCTGCACCTTTTTCAGTCTAGTTACCCGATGCAACCCGTCTCGAATCCCGGACTTCAAGGCGGACGGGAGCAACGCCGCTTTGAATCAAGCCGAGAACACGAGCCGCACCGGCAGATAAATCGATGACCCGATCGCCGGAGAACGGTCCGCGATCGTTGATGCGGACAGAAACGGTACGCCCGTTATCGAGATTGGTCACTTGCACGATGGTGCCAAACGGAAGCGTCCGATGTGCCGCAGTGAGTGCATTCTGGTTAAATCGCTCACCGCTGGCGCTCATGTTGCCGTGGAATCCTGGGCCATACCAAGATGCCATGCCCGTCATTCGTAGACGAATCGGGCCGATCGCAATTTGGGGGGCGCGATTTGGACGATTGGAAATTTCGCGCAGGGGAGCAGCATTACCGAATAGGCGACGGAGACGATTTGCAACTTGCAGTGCGTCTTGCCCTGGGTCGCGGGTGCTATTGGGAAGAACGGTTTGTGGATCGACGGCGACGATCGTCTGTTTGTTTGCCTCGATTAAGAACTGATCGCCGGATTTAGTTTGATGCCATCTCACCGTGATTTGATTGGCATCGACTCCATTACGTTGGAGTTGGTTTAAGCGGGCTGCGATCGCGGTGGCTCTGGCGATCGGGTCAGCAGATGAATTTGAGGAATTCTGGCGCGGCTGGGTGCTGGATTCAACCGGGGTAGTAGCACCGTACTTGAGCTTCGCGGCTTGGGGGCTGGCTTGCACTTCACCGACTTTCACTGCGGTGGACGAGTTATGAGCTTCGCCAAGGAACGTAACAACGGGAATATTGCGGACATAAAGAGTGGCGGCTTTGCGCCCAGAAATTTCGTGCGAATGAATTTTTGCGATGGACTCCTCGGTTTGGCGGGTTTGTGAGGGTTGCTGTTCGCCGACTTTCACCACGCTGCGCCTTGTGGCTTGCGGGGAAGACGGTCGGGGAGTTTCAGACTCCGTAGATCCTTGGCTGGCTGCCGGGGTGGACTCTGCTAGGGCAGCAGTCGCACCGACGGTACTGGTACACAGTAGAGCGGCAGTCAAACCGCTAATCAGTTTCTGGTTCATACATCCTTTGTGAGATTCACTTCCAACCTTGAGTCCGAGATGTGGCAGTTTGCCATCTGACACAACTTAAGCTGTGCTAACTCGTACTCGCTCCGTGTTCACTCCTGAGTTCAGAACTGCAACAGACTAGCATGAAGTTTTTCCTAATTGGATCAGGGTGATGCCTGTACGAAATAAAACTTCATATTTCCTTCAAATTCGGATGTAAGCTGAAATGATTGCTGCTATTGGCTTCTATAAGAAAAACGCTGAAGCAGTTTTTCTCCGACTTCACAAGAACTTAACATCTTCTTCATACAGCTTGTGAGGTATGCTGATGTTTTGCAGATTGAATTCGCGCTCATGGATTATCGGGAAGCAGGGGTTGATGTTGAAGCGGGACGGGCGTTTGTCGATCGCATTCGCGATTCTGTTCGGCGCACCTACCGTTCCGAGGTTTTAGGCGGCTTGGGGGGATTCAGTGGCTTGTTTCAATTGCCGTCTGGATATCAAGAGCCTGTCCTAGTGTCGGGAACAGATGGCGTTGGGACGAAGCTGAAATTGGCACATCAACTTGACGTTCATCACACGGTTGGCATCGATTTGGTGGCGATGTGTGTGAATGATGTCTTGACTTGTGGCGCTGAGCCATTGTTTTTCCTGGATTACGTCGCCACAGGGAAACTACTGCCAGAGCAGCTTGCTTCTGTAGTAGAAGGAATTGCAGAAGGGTGTGAGGCGGCGGGATGTGCGCTGCTTGGCGGTGAAACGGCGGAGATGCCAGGGTTTTATCAGCCGAATGAGTATGATCTAGCTGGATTTTGTGTGGGAATCGTTGAGAAAAGCCGGATTTTGGACGGGTCGCAGGTCAAGGTTGGAGATGTGGCGATCGCGCTTCCAAGTTCAGGGGTACATAGTAACGGGTTTAGCTTGGTGCGGAAGATTGTGATTGATCGTGGATTTGATTGGAGCGATCGTCCTTCTGGATTGAGTGGTGCAACGCTCGGAGAAGTTTTGCTTACGCCGACTCAAATTTACGTGAAACCGATTCTTGCTGCGTTGAAGGCAGGACTTGAAATTCATGGCATGGCTCATATTACCGGAGGCGGTTTGCCTGAAAATTTACCTCGCTGTTTGGCTGAAAATCAAGCGATTGAAATTGACCCAAATCAATGGCAAATTCCACCCATTTTTCATTGGTTAGCAACTGAAGGGAAAGTCGCACCCAATGCGATGTTTAATACCTTTAATATGGGAGTTGGATTCGTGGTTATTGTTCCGGGCGAAAGTGTCGATCGAACCGTGGAGTTTTTCAACTCGCAAGGATTAAACGCTGCTGCAATTGGAACCGTAATTCCGGGAGCGGGTGAGTTATTAGGATTGCCTGAATAAGTGCCAAAAGCAAGAAAACAATTTGGTCAGCACTGGTTAAAAAGCGAAAAAGCTTTGAACAAAATTGTCAGTTCTGCAGAATTGACAGAAAACGATCGTGTTCTGGAAATTGGAGCAGGAACCGGGATTTTAACGCGGCAATTGATTGCTCAAGCTCAGGCAGTTGTGGCAGTGGAAATCGATCGAGATTTGTGCCCAATCCTAGTGCAAAAATTCGGCAAGTTTGAGAATTTCCTATTGCTTCAAGGTGATTTTCTCACGTTAGAGATTGACCCATTGCTGGAGCCATTTCCACCGTTTCAAAGTCCTCGAAAAGTTGTAGCCAATATTCCCTACAACATTACAGGGCCAATTTTGGAGAAGCTACTGGGCACGATCGCAGCTCCAAATCCAAACCCGTTTGAATCGATCGTTCTGTTGCTACAAAAAGAAGTAGCGCTGCGAATTTGTGCAAACTCAAATTCATCGCATTACGGGGCATTATCCATTCGAGTTCAGTATTTAGCAGATGCCGAATTTATTTGTGATGTTTCAGCAAAAGCATTTTCGCCGCCGCCAAAAGTAGACTCCGCAGTAATCCGGTTGCGCCCAAGAGCGATCGAGCATCCTGCCACAGATCCAAAAAAACTAGAAACCTTGATCAAACTTGGCTTTTCAAGTCGGCGTAAGATGCTGCGAAACAATTTGAAAAGCGTGGTTGAACTTGAGCCGCTAAATGCTCTTCTTCAATCCTTAGAAATCAATCCACAAGCGAGGGCTGAAGATTTAAGCATAAGGCAATGGATCGATTTGAGTAACGCGTTTAGCCTGGACAAACTCGCTCATAATATACCTTAACTTCTTCTTCGATACAGCGTCTATCTTTGTATCTTCGGCATCGTTTTGATTCTCTTTGGACTAATCTTGATTCTCTTGCTTGTTCCAAGGTTTGCTCTTCAAACGTGGCGGAAAACTTGCCTGTTTCGATCGATTGCTGTCCCCGCCTAATTTCATATTCAAACTGATTTTCACCGGGTTGAACTGCGAGAAATTTTCCTTCGTGACGATCGCCAAATCGCATCTCAAATCCTTCGGAAACATCGCCGCTAAAATATTCACGATCAGTAAATGGCTTTTGTTCGCCTGCAAACCCGAATGTTACGTTTTTAACGATCGCCCGTAGCTCTGGTGCAGGGCGAGTCGATTTTGAGAAGAACCGCGCTCGTGTCGCTGCCGATTGTTCTCCAGGACACTCCCCTGTAAATCGAATCCCTACCAGTGGAACGGGAGTTTGGCGAGAGTCACCGATGCTGCGACCACCAAACAACAATCCCACGGGCGGCAGGTCTTGTGCATATCCGGTTGATACCGCAACCATTAGCCCAGCGATCGATAACCCGATTAACCCTAAAAATTTTTTCAGTGCTGTCTTCATTGCTCTTGTCGGTGTGAATCAAGCGGTTGCTGCTTCAATTTTTCTTCGCTGAACCGCGAGGCGATCAGCAAAAAACGTCGTAAAAGTTTACTAGCAAAATTGTCTCAGCAATCCTAATAATGGAATAGGTCAGAAAAAGCCGATTTATGCGCTCCTATTCTCTAATTGCTCCCGCTAAAATTAACCTCTATTTGCAAATTGTTGGCGATCGCCCGGATGGATTTCATGAACTCATCATGGTTCTGCAAAGCATTGAACTCGCCGATCGGGTGACGGTACGATCGCGCAGTGTGGACGACATCTGGGTTCAGTGTGATCATCCTGCGGTTCCGGTGGATCAGACTAATTTGGCATATCGTGCCGCAGAGCTGATGATGCGCGAATTTCCAGAAGTGTATGCGAGGTTTGGCGGTATCGAAATCGATTTGCATAAGCGCATTCCAATGGGTGCGGGTCTAGCAGGCGGTTCGAGTAACGCTGCTGCGGTTCTGGTTGGAATCGATTTAATGTGGAATTTAGGCTTAACGCAGTCCGAGCTACAGGATTTGGGTGCGAAGCTTGGTTCAGACGTTCCCTTTTGCATTTCGGGTGGCACGGCGCTGGCAACCGGACGTGGCGAGAATCTTGCGGCTTTGACGAGTTTAGATCACCTGTATGTTGTGTTAGCAAAATATCGGGATTTGCCTGTTTCAACGCCTTGGGCATATCAAACCTATCGACGAAACTTTGGTGAAACTTATGCCAAAACGTCACAAGAAATTGAGGCGAAAAAAGCCCGATCAAGAGCGATTTTGAGCGCGATCGCCCACCATGATTACACACAGATCGGTCAGCAGTTGCACAATGATTTAGAAAAAGTTGTGCTCCCTGAATTTGCAAAAGTGCAGCAATTGCGTGATCAGTTTGCGCGATTTAATCCAATTGGCACAATGATGTCAGGCTCAGGATCGACGGTCTTTGCATTATCAGAATCGCGATCGCAAGCCGAAGCGATTAAAAACGCAATGCGAGCAAATATTCCCGATCCAGAGTTAGAACTTTGGGTGACAAAATTAAGTCAGCGCGGCGTTCATTTAGCAACTCATTAAAAGGAAAAATTTATGGCAGATTCACCCACACCTAAAGCCTCTCAAATGCCGAGTCCGCTTCGCTGTTTTATTGGTGCGATCGTGGCGGGTGTGATGGCATATGCGCTTTACAACATGACTAGCGCGATCGGAATTTCCTTTGCAACAAAACCAATTGTCGCAGATAGCTTGGTGGTTCAACGCATTTCTTCAGCGGTTAGAACTTTAGTGCTGGGGATGAGCGCGATGGGAACAGGGATTTTTGGGCTTGCCGCGTTTGGGCTGGCTGGCTTAGGGGTGCAATTGCTGCTGCGTAAGCCTGAACAAGAACAGCGGCCGGATTAGAGGTCGATCGTGCTCTTCCACAGAGTTGAAGCGCTTGGCTTTCTAGCTCTAGAAGCACCCATTCTTACACTGGGCGATCTCTGATAATTAAGCTCTGTAGCGCTTTGGCAAATTACAGTCACGAAAGGAGTGACTCCTGCGCGAAGTGCTGCTACAATCCGAAAGCTCGAATTGATGAGAAGGTTTGTCCATTTAATTTTTTCTGTCGAAACCTTCTTAATCGACTCTGTAAGAAGCTGACAAGTTAGGAACGCATGAGCTTTATTCGGTCGATCTCGAAAAATATGACCCCGAAAGCCCGCTCGATCGTTCACTAAAAATAGGTATCAAAGGCATTCAAGCCTTGAGGAAAGTGTGAATTTTTTAGAGAAGCAGTTTGCTTGCCTTCTCTACTTTTTGCGCGAGTTTTCCACAGATTGATAGACTTTTCCACAGGTACGTTTTTGAATTTGCGGAAAAACCGTATATTTGCTGAAAAAATCATTAAAATTTCTATTACTTGCCATTTTCAGCATTCAGAATACTACAGCCAAAACGGCTGTAACCTGCGCTCAGCAGTTGTGTCAGGACGATAGAAGCATTCTATCGACCGTTTTTTATCTTGACAAAAATACAAGCTTTTCCTGAGACTCTACTCCATTCTGCCAACCTGCCTTTCATTGTTCAAAGAACGGCTGAAAGCATTACAAACCTTGCATTCTAACTATCTTATCGGTGTCAGTTTACACCCTGTCTGATCAAAGGGATTTGATCTAGAAAATTTAAAGTTTTCCACAACCTGTTAAAAACGAAGCTTGTTTCTGCATCTCCTGATCGAGCAGTAAGCTGTATGAATTGAACTTGGATTTTTCAGCTTCTCTAATTAGAACGGAGTGCCACATTGCGCCTGATTTTATTGCAGAATGGAGAATGCGATCGACAACTCACTTCGATGAACTTCGATGCGCTTTTCAAACACTTCGCATAACGATTCTTATGGCATATCAGTGGTTTAAGGCATTTCACATTGTGGGAATCGTCTGCTGGTTTGCGGGACTGTTTTATTTGCCCCGCCTGTTTGTCTATCACGCTGAAGCAAACGAGCAACCCGAACCCGCCCGCAGCATTCTCAAAAACCAATATCAAATCATGGAGAAGCGACTCTATCGCATCATCATGACCCCGGCATTGCTGCTCACAATCACAATGGCGATCGGGCTAATCTACACAGAACCCGATGTTCTCAAGCAGCCTTGGCTCCATATCAAGCTAGCGTGTGTCGCGCTTTTGATTGTTTACGATCATCTATGCTTGAGAATTATGAAACGCCTTGCTGCTGATACGTGCAAGATGACAGGGCAGCAGTTCCGCTGGTTTAATGAATTCCCCACCGTCTTGTTTGTTATCGTAGTCATGCTGGCGGTGTTTAAGAATGACATTCCCACCAGTACAACCGCTTGGGGCATTTTCGGCATGGTCGTGGCAATGGGAGCATTCATTCAGCTTTACGCCCGCAAGCGGCGCTTGGCGAGGGAACAACTTGCAGCAACCTCAACCTCAGAAGTTAGCGCATAAACCGCCAATTCAATCTGATTTCTAAGGCGTTCTGAAGAGCGTCTTTTTTATTGTCAATTTGCCAGTAAAGCTGGACTGTAGGAAAATTTAAATAGTATTGATTATTCGCCAATCGGCAGATATGTTGCCAACAGGTGTGGCTGGAAGGAGGGCTTGCTGTGATGCGTAGAATTCAGCAAGGTACTGTTTTTTCAAGTCAGGGAGAAAGCGAAATGAATTTCAAAACTGTTTTATCCACGATCGTATCTTTTGGGATGGTGGCGCTGAGTAGTTTGCCTGCTTTGGCTAGAGATGTTGTGCTAAGAGCGGATTCTGCCAACTCTAGAGTGAGCCTACGATCGACTCCGAGTAACAATGCGCCCGCGCTTGCATCAGCGCCTTCGGGAAATCGAGTACAGGTCATCGTTCAGCGACCTGGAGCGAATGGAGTCACCTGGTATTACGTGCGGTCTTCTACAGGTGCGGAAGGCTGGATCGATGCAATCTATACTCGTCCTGTCAATCGCGGCGGTTTAGGGTTCAATGACAGAACTGAGACTGATAGAAGTCGCCGCTATCTGATCCAGCAATACGAGGTCAGACTCTTTTCCGAAAGATCGCAGGTCTTTCTGAATGTGTTCGATCGCAATAGAAATCGAACGGTCGCGAATGGGGTGCCCGTCAGCGTAATCAGCGGCAGGGACGGTGTAACTTATACAGGTCGAAACGTGGTGCTGTTTGTTCATAACACCCGCGATGAAAAGACCATCACAATCACTCGGTAATTAAGAAAGCGCGATCGCTGAATATGGCGATCGCGCTTTTTCGTGTCAAAGAAATTGCGGCTACTTACCTAAAAGCTTGACGATTCCAATTCCACCGAAATACAACCCTAAAACTGCGCCACCTAATAGACTCTGAGTCAGAGGATCGGTGGATGGCGTGATGACGGCTCCAAGAATCGCAGAGCCAAGTAGGACATACTTCCAGCCGGATAGCATTGTTTTTGACGAGACAATGCCTAAGAATCCAAGCAAGGCTTGAACCACTGGGATTTGAAATGCTAAACCCGTGCTAAACATCAGCAGTAAAACGAACTCGAAATAGCGATCGATCGACCAAGCCTGCTCAACCACTTCTGCACCGTAAGAGATGAAGAAGTTCAGCGCAGCGGGAATCAATAACGCATAAGAGAACGCTAATCCTCCTAGAAACAGAACGCTTGATCCTAAAATCACAGGAGCTAGAAATCGCTTTTCTCGCCGCGTTAATCCAGGCAGCACAAACGCCACAATCTGATACAAAATCATAGGGGCTGCCAGCACTAATCCGCTGTAGCCTGCAACCTTCATCGAAACAAAGAAATACTCTCCGGGTGCAAGCTGAAGAAATTTCACGCCCACAGCAGGCACTTCAAGAAATTGCACCAGAGGTCTGACATAGATAAAGCACCCGATGATGCAAACGACGATCGCAATCAACGAATAAAAAATCCGCTGCCGCAATTCCTCCAGGTGGTCGAACAGCGACATCTCAACATCATCAATGATATTGTCGTCATCTTCGAGCGTGGCGGGTTGCGCGGGAGCCAATTCACTAGGGGAATCGTCGGCAACGACTGGAGTAGAAGAGGTTTCGAGTTCCGAAGGAGCAGTCATGAATTGATGGCTTCTGTCCGATGGGCTGTAACCATTGTATCGAGGACAGGCAACCCGACAAGCCCAAGCAACAGATTCGATCGCTTCATAAAGGTTTATCTAGCAATTTTCAGCAGATCCATAAGGAGATGAACGGTCTAGCACAATCCCTCGCATTTGCTTAAGTTAACTTAGCAGACACGCCGCCGGAAAAAGCAAATATTCTAGGAAAAACAGTTTCCAAATAAATTGATAAAAGCGCGTCACTTCTGCTTTATTTTGCAAATCAATTTTGTAACTCCGAAACCAAATTAAACATAATGCAATCAGGTGGCTGATTACCAGAAAGGGTGCGTTTACTCCGGGTAGAAAGAAGGCGATCGCAATGATCGATAAATAACATCCGGTTAAAACGGCTCGTGCCAAATTAAACACGGGTCGCTGTCCAAGTTTGAGCGTCAATGTCCGAATGTTGTACTGGCGATCGCCTTCAGTATCAGGCATATCTTTGAAGATGGCGATCGCGAACGTGAACACCAAAATAAATGCGGTTAATGCCCAAACTTTTGCGGGAATGGGAAAGCCTTGATTGAAATGGAGAAATAATCCTAGATTGACGATCGCGCCTCTGACCGTAAAGATGCAGAGCGAAGCCCAGAACGGAAATCGCTTCAATCGCACCGGGGGCAACGAGTACAGTGTGCCGATCGCTAGACTCAATCCCACCATTCCAAGCAGGTAAGAACTTTGAGTGGCAGCGATCGCCACGGCAAGCATTCCTGTTAAAAAGACGATCGTTTGTCCTTGTCGAGCCGAGAACTCACCCGAAGCAAGCGGCAGATGCGGCTTATTAATTTTGTCGATCGCAATATCTTCAAGCTGATTCAATCCAACGATGTAGATATTGCCACATAAACACGCAATTAAGGGGGCAAGCCAAGCAGTCGGTAGGAGTGGGCGATCGCTGCCGAGAACAATTAGATAAAGTCCAAGAACGCTCAGTGATGTTCCGATCACTGTATGAGGGCGGGAGAATTTCCAGAAAGCGTAGAGCCAGCGTTGAATGGGGTTAGCGTGCGGCGATCGGGGCGAAATTCGATTCATGGATGTCCTAGAGTCCTGATTTTCCTACCGTACCTGGTTTTAGTCTTTTGCTCTAGGCTTTCGTGCCGCAGAGTAAGCCAAACTTAATTAACCCACGCTTGTATCCCTGCTGCATTGTTCCAAGTGACAGCGCGGCTTGAATCGTTGTCCACCCAGAGGTCAGCAAGCCAAAAATTGCGGAGGGAGTGAAAGCCGAATCGATCACTACATCCCAAAACGGCGCAACGGCTCTTGACCAATCTGCGGTACGAATCTGTTGCAGTCCGACACCCTGCGCGATCGCTTCATATTCGGGGAGCGAAATCACATACGGCAAACAGTACACGCGATAAATCTCAGCCAGACGCTTTTGATCGTCCACGGTTAAAGGCACTTTATCCGTCGGGCGATGACACCAGGTTGCCATCACAAAAGTTCCGCCGGGTTTGAGAACGCGATAGCATTCCTGCAAAAATTTCACCTTGTCGGGCATATGCTCGCCACTTTCAAGTGACCAAACGAGATCAAAAGAATTGTCGGCAAAGGGCATATTGAGTGCATCTGCGACTTGGAACTGGGCGTTGAGATGAGTTGATCGTGCTCGATCGATTGCTCGATTCGCCTGCACTGGACTAAGCGTGATCCCCGTTGCGGTTGCACCAAATTTTTCTGCTAGAAACAGTGAACTTCCGCCGATCCCGCAGCCGACATCTAGAATCTGCTGTGCCTCAGTGACGTTTGCCCAGTTGAGCAACTCTTCGATGAGATCAATCTGGGCTTGTCTGCGCTCTTTTCGAGTTTTGCCATCTGCGCCGTAGTAGCCGTGGTGCATATGCTCGCCCCAGGTTTGCTCCCACAGTCCCGAAGACGCATCGTAGAATTGCTTGATTTGTTCAGATAGCGATGAAGTCATAAATCTGCTTAGGAAATGTATTTAATTTATCAAATCACTTCTAGAAATTACGAGCCGTTGGGCACTAAAAGGAAGATTTGATAATCAGAAGTTAACTAGGTAATAAAAACTACGGTTCCACGAAAAAGGCTCAAAGATCTATTGTTATGTCTAGGGGTTAATATCGTTGGACGTAGTTTTATGAAGTTGTAAAGAAAAAGTTACCCTTCAGGGTGCTGTGCGGTGATTTCGGGGATCACTTTAATGGAAATATCTTCAGAAAAAAACAGAAATAACTGAACTAGATTTCTGCATAACTTGAAGAGTTCGGACGTATATATGGGTATGTTGAATCGTAAATCTAGATTATTAATTTACCCGACTTATTTCACTCAATCTTTATCAAAGCTAGGATTATCTCCCTTCTAAAACTCACGGAAATCTCAGATTCGCTCTGTATCTAATAGTAAGAAAAGAGATCATTTCCTCAGCCTTGAAAAGAGCAAAACTCTCTTAATCTCTTTGGGAAGGTCATCATGTCTGAATCGCAATTTGCCTTTGATTTTCCACTTTCGTCGGCTGGTCAACCCCACTCCAAACTTGACTTACTGAAGCCAATCCGCAGCTGGTTAGATTCCATTGAAATTCACGATCGCAAATCTGCTCATCTCGTCTGCAAACTGATCCCCGCACAATGCCCGTTTGAGCGCGACATCAAACTCTTTGGACGCACGATCGCGCATATTCCGCCGATGTGCAAACTAAATCCGCTCTACGATCAGTTCGTGGGTCTGCGCTTCCGAGCATTGTGCTATCTGGTTGATGAATGCGGCGAAATGGTCGTTTAAGCAAACTGTGCCGCTAACCGATTGGAGTCGAGATCTTTGCCGATAAAGACCAATCGAGTTTGTCGCAGTTCATCCGGTTTCCAAGGTCGATCGTAGAAATGCTCGAATCTTGAGCCAACCCCTTGAACAACTAATCGCATCGGTTTATCAGGAACCGCCACAAATCCCTTCACACGGTAGATTTCCTGCTCTTGAACCAGTTTTTCTAAGCGCGATCGCAGTTGATTCGGATCAAACGATCGATCCAGGATCAGATGCGTCGATTGAATTTCATCATCGTGATCGTGTTCTTCTTCGCTGTCGTGATGGCTTGGACGAGCGGCTAAGTTCTCTTCAACTGCCGCATTGAACCCAAGCAGCAAACTTGGATCGAGTTCGCGATCGTTCCGCCCATTTTCGACGATTTTCACGGCTCTGGGAAGTTCTTGTTCGACGAGCGATCGGACTTGCTCTTGCGCTTCCATATCGACGAGATCGGTTTTATTCAAAATCACCAGATCCGCACAGGCAAGCTGATCTTCAAACAGTTCTTGCAGTGGGGTTTCGTGATCGAGATTGGGATCAGCTTGTCGTTGGGCTTCAACGGCTTGCAGATCAGCCGCAAGAGTGCCTGTGGAAACAGCTTCGCAATCGACAACGGTAATCACACCATCAACGGTTGCTGCATTGCGAATCTCATGCCAGCGGAATGCTTTGATTAATGGTTTCGGCAATGCTAAACCAGAAGTTTCGATCAAAATGCAATCTAAGCTGTCTCGACGCTTGAGTAACTCCAACATCGTCGGAAGAAATTCTTCTTGGACGGTGCAGCAGAGACAGCCGTTGGTGAGTTCAACAATGTTGCTGGTTTCGTCTTCGGGGCAAACTTCGCAGGATTTTAGGAGTTCTCCATCGATCCCCAGTTCTCCAAATTCATTGACCAATACTGCAATTCGCCGACCTTGATTGTTTTGTAGCAAATGACGAATGAGGGTTGTTTTTCCACTGCCTAAAAAGCCAGTAATGACCGTAACCGGAATCTTTGCAGCCATAGTTTATTTAAGTCCGTTGCCTTCAGTTCATGCGGCGCGTGTCCGCGAGTATCAATATTCGATCGAATCGAACCGTCGCCGATCGTACCAATTCCAAACAACGAATCCTGGAAACTCGATGATTTTCTTCACCGTAGCCTCCAGGATTCAACCGATTGAGAAGCAAATTTCTAATTTTCTGCCGTTGCCAGTTCGGTGCTACCCCGTCCGCGTCTGCGGGTGAGAGCATTAAACAAAGCAAGTCCGATCGCTTTAATCAAGTTGCCTTCTAGCTCTTTGAACATTTCCATGTTCATGCCAAACGCATCGTTCGCTTCTTCAACAATTCGATCAGCCATCGCATCGTCGATCGCCATCGAATCGAGCCGAGCGCGATACTCTTTCTTGAAGGCTTTCTCGTCGGAGATGTGTTTGAACTCATAGAAGTTCGTGCCTTCTCCTTCAGTCAAATTCATGCCGTTTTGGGCAATCTTCTTGAGAATTTGACCGCCGGATAGGTCACCAATGTAGCGGGTGTAAGAGTGAGCAATCAGGAGTTCAGGATTGCTGCTGCCAACTTGGTGAATTCGTGCAACGTAGGATTGAGTCGCTCTCGAAGGAGCAACTTGCTCACGCCAGTTTTTGCCAAAATAATAAGCTAAATCTTGCTCTAGCGCTTCTTTACGTTCGAGTTCGGGGAAGTACACCTTTGACAAGATTGCATGGTCTTTGTGGCGGCGCATTTCCTCTTCCATTGCCGAATAAACAAAGTAAAAGTTTGCAACGAGCTTACGGTAGGACTCCTTTTCTACCGTTCCTTTTAGAAAACACGCGATGAAGCCTGTGTTCTCCGCCATTGTGTGAGCTTTCTTGGTTCCTTCGCGAAGTTTTGTTGCTAAATTGCTGCTCATTCTAAACTTCCCAACACTGTAAATTTAAGTGATTCGCTGGCGTTTGATGTTCGCTTGTGATCCCAAACCTTAGATTAAGTTCCTGAATCCAGTGCCCTTCAAAGCTTTGAACCCGGAATCGTACCCTAAATGCCAGAATCACCCTGTTGCGTTATTTACTAAGGTATGTCGAATTGATGAACGTTTTTATTACAAATTCTTACACAGGGCAGATGCTACATCGATTTTCAACCTTTTAACTTTCTCTAACTCATGCTGCAACAGGCTCTTACTTGGATTCAGAATTTTGGCGCGTTAGGTACGATCGTATTCATGGCTCTCTATGTTCTCGCTGCCGTTCTTTTCATTCCCGGAACGATTCTAACGCTCGGAGCGGGAGCCGTGTTTGGGGTGGTGTGGGGATCGATTTATGTGTTCGTTGGAGCGTCTTGCGGGGCGATCGCGGCGTTCTTGATTGGACGCTATTTGGCGCGGGGTTGGGTGACACAACGAATTGAAGGAAACCCAAAATTCAAAGCGATCGACGAGGCGGTGGCGGCATCGGGATTAAAAATCGTGATTTTGACTCGGTTATCGCCTGTGTTCCCGTTTACGTTGCTCAACTATGCGTTTGGAGTGACGCGGGTAACGCTGAGAGATTATGCGATCGGTTGTGTGGGCATGATTCCCGGCACTGTGATGTATGTGTATATCGGTTCGCTAGCGGGGAGTTTGGCAACGATCGGTACAACGCAATTGAGCCAAGAAGCACAATCGATGCAATGGGCAATTCGCATCGTCGGGTTGATTGCTACAGTGATTGTATCGGTGTATGTAACGCGAATTGCTCGAAAAGCATTGCAGGATAACGGTTTAGAACAGAATTAATCACATGAAAAACTCACTCATTTCTCCGATCGATGTTCACAATGAATTGCTGGTTTCTCGCGTTCATCCGCTCGATTGGAGCAATCCACAACCTGCGGAACGGTATGACCTAATCGTAATTGGTGCGGGGACGGCGGGTTTAGTGGTTGCTGCAGGAGCGGCAGGATTAGGAATTGGGTTGAAAGTTGCCTTAATTGAGAAGCATCTCATGGGCGGCGATTGTCTCAATGTCGGCTGTGTGCCGTCGAAAACAATGATTCGATCGTCTCGCGTGGTCGGAGAAATGCAGCAGGCGCGATCGTTCGGAGTGATGCCACCGGATCAAATTGAAGTCGATTTTGCAGCCGTGATGGAACGGGTGCGGCGAGTGCGAGCGGAAATCAGCGAGAACGATTCAGCCCAACGATTTCAAGAACTTGGAGTTGATGTATTTCTGGGTGAAGGGAAATTTTTGGATCGAGAGCAGATTGCGGTTGGCGATCAAATTCTTAGATTCAAAAAAGCTGTAATTGCTACGGGAGCGCGTGCCAGCCATCCCGATATTCCAGGATTGGCGGAAGCAGGATTTTTGACGAATGAAACGGTCTTTTCATTAACCGATCGCCCGAATCGATTAGCAATTATTGGCGGCGGTTCGATCGGCTGTGAAATGGCGCAAACTTTCCGACGTTTGGGATGTGAAGTCACGCTATTTCATAACAAAAATCGATTGCTCGATCGTGAAGATCCCGAAGCCGCAGAACTCCTACAGCAAGTGTTTCTAAAAGAGGGAATTCAGATTGTTTTTAATAGCTCGATCGATAAAGTTGAAAAAACTAATCAGGGAAAAGTCATTCACTTCAATTCACAGCAGACTACGGTTGATGAAATATTAGTTGGAGCGGGTCGATCGCCCAACGTAGAGCGATTAAATCTAGATGCGGCTGGCGTTAATTACAACAAAAAAGGCGTGAAAGTGAATGATTATTTGCAGACTACAAACCCACGAATTTATGCAGCAGGTGATATTTGTATGGGCTGGAAATATACTCATGCAGCCGATGCCGCAGCGCGAATTGTGATTAAAAATGCGTTCTTTTCACCGTTTGGATTAAGTCGATCGAAGCTCAGCAATTTAGTCATGCCCAGAGCTATTTACACTGATCCTGAAATTGCCCAAGTTGGACTGAGTGAAGCTCCAAACGCTGAAGTTATCAAGATTCCGTTAGAGCGAGTCGATCGCGCAATTGCAGATGAAGAAACCAACGGATTTGTCAAAATTTTGCACAAAAAAGGATCAGATCAAATTTTGGGAGCAACGATCGTCGCCCGTCACGCAGGCGAAATGATTAGCGAAATTACTTTGGCGATCGTCGGCAAACGCGGTTTAAACACCTTATCCAGCGTGATTCATCCTTATCCCACGCAAGCCGAAGCGATCAAAAAAGCCGCAGATGCTTATCGAAAAACCCTGCTTACGCCAAATAGTCAGAGACTTTTAGCATTCTTGACCAAACTTTCATAATCAGTTGAATCTGGGTAAGTTTTGTTAAGCTGAGAGCGCCTTAACCCACAACGATATGCAGCCCCTATTCAATCAGTCTGTCAAAGTCGAAACCCTGACCGTTGCGATCGACAATCTCCCTGCTCATTTAGATGGAACAAAACTCGTTCAACTTTCGGATTTACATTACGACGGCAAGCGTTTATCTGAGAAAGCGCTGAACCAAGCGATCGAGGCAACCAATCAAGCCGAAGCCGATCTTGTGGTGATCACAGGCGATTTTGTCACCGACGATCCGGCTCCAATCTATGAGTTAGCCAAGCGATTGAAACACGTAGAAGCGCGATCGGGCATCTATGGAATTTTGGGCAATCATGATTTGTACGGTCGCAACAGCAAGCAAATCATTACCGATGCCCTCGCACAAGTTGAAATTCAAGTGCTGTGGAATGAGGTCGCCTACCCGCTTGGCGAAGGACTTGCACTGGTTGGTCTAGCTGATTATTGGACAGGTGCATTTAAGCAAAAAGCAGGGGCGGTAATGGAGCAACTTCCCGCAGATTTGGCGCGGATTGTCCTCGCGCATAACCCTGACTGCGCCGATTCTCTGCAAAAATATCGCGTAGATCTACAGCTTTCGGGGCATAGCCACGGTGGACAAATCATTATTCCGGGAATTTTGAATGTCTCAGTTCTGTCTGCCTATTTGTACCGCAATCTACCTAAGCAAGTTCGGCATCGTATTCCTGTGTTAGCCGCTTGTTACCGCGTGATGAAACACTGGGAATGGGTGAAAGGCTTTCATCAAGTCGGAAATAATCGGCTGTATGTGAATCGCGGTTTAGGAACCTATTTTCCAGGGCGATTATTCTGTGCGCCAGAAGTGACAGTCATTACGCTAAAGCACAAAGCGGCTGAACTTGCTCAGGAAGAGAGCATGATGGTCAGCGCTGCACCATAGAAGCAACCTCTATTGCATTCGATCGATCGTTCGATACTGAATCGCTTCTGCAACATGATGCGCTTGTAACGTCTCGTCGCCTGCTAAATCTGCGATCGTTTTTGCCACTTTAAGGATGCGATCGCTCGCCCTCACCGATAATCCCAACCGTCGAATGGCATTTTCTAACAGCGATCGTGTTGTATCGTCAAGTTTGCACCACTGGCGTAAGTGAGCGCTCTGCATCTCGGCATTACAGCGCAGGGGAGTGTCTTTGAAGCGGAAAGCGGCGCGATCGCGGGCTTGTTGAACTCTAGCGCGTACCGTTGCTGAATCTTCTCCGGTGGGTTGCTGCGTAATTTCTTCGGGCTTTAGTCGATTCACCCCCACTTGCAGATCAATTCTGTCCATCAACGGGCCAGATAATCTCGCCCAATATTGCTCTCTTGCTCTCGGTGAACAAGTGCAAGGCTGCACTGTATCTGCATAAAATCCACAAGGACAAGGATTGGTACTGGCAACTAAGGTAAATTGCGCCGGAAAAGAAACCGATTGCCGGGTTCGAGAGATCGTCACGTTGCCATCTTCCAGCGGTTGCCTCAAAAACTCTAAAACATCGCGTCGAAATTCTGTTAATTCGTCCAGGAATAAAACGCCTCGATGTGCCAGCGAAATCTCACCCGGACGCGGAAACGTACCGCCGCCAACCAACGCCGCACCCGAAGCCGAATGATGCGGGCTGCGAAACGGACGATCGCCAATGAGTGATCCTTTATCTTTCAAGAGTCCCGCGACCGAGTGAATTTGAGTGACTTCTAACGCTTCTTCAAACTCCAGGGGCGGCATGATTCCAGGTAATCTTCGCGCCAGCATCGTTTTTCCACTGCCTGGAGGCCCAACAAAAATGAGGTTATGTCCGCCAGCCGCAGCAATTTCTAGCGCGCGTCTTGCATGGGCTTGACCTTTGACATCGCGCAAATCGGGAGCCGAAATTTGCATCTCAGCGATCTCAAGCGCGGTATCAATTTGAGCCGGAATGTAACCAATCGGATTGTTGAGAAACGCGCCGACTTCAGATAAATGCTTGAAGCCGTAAACGTTGAGATCCTTGACCACCGCCGCTTCTCGAACATTATCGGCAGGCACGACTAAATTAGAAATGCCAAGTTGTTTTGCGGCAGCCGCGATCGCCAAAACTCCTGCTACCGGACGCAAACTACCATCGAGCGACAGTCAAACGATTTAAGGAACAGTCAGAAAGGCGAAAAATCGCAAGAAAAAACCGTTCAAAATTTTGGCTCAGAAACGGCTGAGAACCTTGTAACGTATAGCTTTGAATCGGAACACGAACCTTATGTTTATATAAGAGATACAGACGGTTCCTGTTCCGATGTGAGGTTTGGCTCTGAAGCTTTTCGATCCTTCCTGGTAACGCTGCTGCCGAAGAACGGATCACGTGAAATTTGGTTCAAGTATGGACACGGTAAATTTTTTGTAGGCGACTGGCAAGAATCGGGACATTTTCCCCTGTACGCCACAAAAAAGACGGGTGAAGCCGCTTCTACTCGCGTCAAAACCGAGAAGGTTACAGAGGACGCTTACGCTTATCTCAGGGATCTTTCTGAAGCAGCGCTAGAGCCAAATGAAGACGGCGAACTCCCATCAGGTGGAATCTTCTACTTACCGACTCAGCCACAAGGACACGCAGGTAAAGAAGCTTGTGATTCAACTGATGATCTTCCTTGTGAGATGGATGCTGGCACCCAAGCCGAGCAGTTGGCAAAGTGGCAAGAATTCACCAGAATCACAGGGTTGATTCCCGCGTCTCTCCTTTCAAGCGGTGGCAAGAGCATACACGGGCACATCAAACTAACTGAGCATTACCCGATAGAGCAAGCTGACTACTTGCGTCGTCTGTTCATCTTAGGAATGAACGGTGATCACATCGTCGTCAGTAACCGCACTCAACCAATGAGAATCCCTGGATTCTTCCGTGTTGAGAAAGGAGCAGAACAAACGCTTCTCTTTAGCTCAAACGCTCGTTACACCTATGATCGGGTGTTAGAAGGTCTAACGGTCTGGTTTGCTCATATCGGCTATCCGATGCCAGACCGAATCTCGGATGATTGGTGGTCAGAGCTTAAACCAGCGCTCAAGTTAGCTGAGAAAGAGAGCGATCAAGAGCTTCTAGAATATCTGAACCAAGGGATCGACGCTTGGGAAGAGAACGAACGGCTGAAAGAGGAACAGAAGCTTAAAGAGCGTGAAGCTAGAAAAGCGCAACGCATCGCAAACGGCACTCAATCGAGTGACCTACTGAAAGCTTTTGAGAACTGCGTTAATAATGCTGATTCAAGTGATTTCGATTTACGCGATCACGGTTGGATCGGGAATCACAAAAAAGTCAGAGGATTCTGCACATTCCACGCTGGTACTACTAAATCTGCTTTCCTCTCGGAACATCACGGTAAATATTTTTTCCACTGTCCAACCTGCCTATCTAAGAAAGGTGAGTCCCTAGATCTTTTCACTTATTGGCTCAGCGATCTCAAGGGTCAGATCGTCACTGACTATCCAAAGGGTAAAGAATGGGTAGAACTGGCGAAAGAGTTTCTTGCTGATCACGGTGTTGTTTACGAAGAACCTGAGCGCACGATCACCCAAAAGATCACCGCTGCTTCAGCAGATGGATCGACCGTCGAAGAATCGATCGAAATCCCCTACACGAAAGAAGCTTGGATCGCCGCTAAAAATCAATCTGAGTATGATGCTTACCGAGAAACCGCAGAAGCACCGCTAGAGTTTGACGAATGGCTGAAGCAGAAGAAAGAAGCTTGGAGAGATGCCCAGATTCAAGCTGAATATACAGATTATTGCAAAACTGTAGAGAAGCCGCTCAAGTTTAAGAAGTGGCTGAAACAGCGCTCTACTGTTTGGGCACAGGGTCAAGGGTTTGAGGAGTGGAAACAGGCTCGAAAATTTACACCCAATCAAACGATCAATCAGCCGTTTATCGATCTTTCGACTCCTGAAGTTGGCACGATTGTAATTCTCAAGAGCGGACTGAACACTCGTAAAACACAGTACGCAACCGATACGATCGCTAAATCTGAGAACGGTTTTAACGCGATTCTTCCGACAAACTTCCTAGCTCTCCAGTTTGGCTCTAGAGCCTCAAAAAGCCTGTGGGAACACAAACCCTATCAACACGGCTTAGAGTTAGTTGAAGAAGCTTCTAAACTCAATCCTGACACCTATAAAACCGTTCACCTACGCTCGGATGAAGTTCGTAAAGCTCTCCGTACCGTAGGCTGTCCTGATAGCATTTGTAAACTGTCTCACAAACAACTGAAGGGTAAACCGTTCATTGTTGATGAAGTTGACGCAGTGCATGAAGCTTTTTTGAGTCGAGATACTGCGATTAAGCGTAATCGGTCTGAAGCTCAAGAGCGGTACGCTTATGCTCTCCAGAAATGCTCTTACGCGCTTCTGATGAGTGGTACAGCAAGCGATATCGATGTCAACTTGGTTAAAGCGCTTGCCCCTAACAAGAAGATCATCGTTATCGAGAACATCCATAAGCCTGTACAGCAGAAATTCATTCGACACGCAGCAGGATCGGGTACTTTATCGAAAGAGCTTGATAGAACTATCAGTAACCGTGAACCGTTCATTGTACTTGCTGATAACGCCCAGAAGCTTGAAGCGCTCCACCAAACGTTACAAGAAAAAAAGCTTAATGGGTACTGTCTCACCGCATCTAGCCAGAATGAACCGTGGGCTAAGAGTTTAACAGATGATGCAGATTTGTTTTTTGAAAAGAACAAAGTAGATTACTTCCTTGCATCTCCTACGATCGGAAGCGGTTTTAGTTGCAACATCGAAGGATATTTCAAGGCACAGTTCACCCCATTTGTGGGGCACAACTTGACCAACGGTCAAAAGCAATTTCTGATTAGATTCCGTGATCCTGAGATTATCCGCCACTACGAGACACCCTCGACAGCTAAAGACCGTTCTCAAGTCTCGCTTAAGCTAACAGCTTCTGAAGCGATGCAGGACATCATAAGCAGCTTGGAAGAGTACGCATCATCAGCGCTCGAAGGGGAAGCTCTATCGAGTCTTGAAGCTAAAGTGATGAATCTGATTAAAGACTTCAGAAAGAACGCATTCACAAAAGCTTTGAGCGAATCCACAGCCGTTGAGAATTTCGAGCGTCGTAATCTGGATCTTTGTCTGAAACACGCGCTAGAGCAAGAAGGGCACAAGGTAGAAGATTACAAAGTATCTGATGATCAATCGTCAGATGAGATCTCGGAATTAGAAGCGGATGTGAAAACCTGTAGAGAGATTCAGGAAATCGAACGCTTTAATAAGGTCGCGGCAGCGAAGTTAATCGATCAAGAGGAAGAAGAGACGATCACCTCGACGATGAACCCTACACCAGAGCAGAGAATCGCTAAAGAGCGCTATTCGCTTGAAATGAGATTCCCTGAAATCGGCAATACTGACTCCTGGAAAGAAAACGGAGGCGCATTTATCCGGCAAATCAGAGATGAAAATCTAGGAGAGAAGGCAACGCGCTACTACTTGTTCCAAAATCCTGAAGTGATCCAACCGAGGCAACGTAAGAAGATCGTCAAATGGGTAAACCAGAACGCGATTGATATTAATGACATCAAACGTGATGACACAATGATGATCCAAGCGTTGCAGCACGAAAGCTTCAAGCAATTGATTTCGCTGAAGAAAGTTTCAAAGGATTCACCAGAGCTTAAAGCGTTTATCGATTACTGCACACCCAAGATTCAAGACAAACTCAAGACCCAGATCGGCAAATCGTCACCTATGCGATTTTTTGGACGGGTGATCGAAAAGCTTGGATTCCAAACTGAGCGGGTGAAAGACGGAGGTAAATGGGTTTACGAAGTTTCAAACATCTGGGAGAGTAACGCAGCCGCACGTGACATCCTTCGTTGTGTTGAACAACGCTTCAAAAATAGCCTGAGTGATCCAGAAAATGACGCAGAAAAAACCGCTCAAAATTTTGACTCAAAAACGGCTGAATCCCTTGCCCAGTATGATTTTGAATCGGAACACGAGCCTTATGTTTATATAAGAGAAAACATTGGTTCCTGTTCCGATGATTTCGACTATTCAGAGGCAAATTATCAGGCGTTCATTCGGGATCTTGGTTTAACCGAACCACAACGAAAGGCACTCGAATCACTCCAAGCAGAACTGGCTAAATCAAACTATGCCCATGAAGAAGTAGAGAAGGCGCGATCATTTCTCCCTCGCAAATTGTGGAGTCTGCTAGAGTCTCCTCTAGCCACTGCCTAAAGTTCAGCAATGGGGAGCGCGTCTCACTCCCCCAAAACTTTTAGCATCTCATACCAAACAATCATGACCAAACTGAGAAAAGCAACATCTATCGGTTTTTGCTCTAAAAAATCTTTCGATTGGAAACGTCAAGACTTACAAAAGCTGACATCCAAACAGATCGAATCTTTAGCACTTCGCGTTGTGCCTCACAAACTGGCTATCGAGTTTTCCTATGACTGCGATTCGGATTTATATGATCGAGAGAGTTTTGAAGCCAAAGTACCGCATTGGCCTTACGATATGGAGTTTGCATTAAATCACACAGATACTAAGGCTTGGATCGCTGCTCAATCTATTGGTGTTTCTTCAAATGATTTGGCTATGTTCTATACAAACGCTGTAAAGCTTATTTGCCTCGCTGCTAGCTATTTATCCAACGTTGAGTAATAGCCGTCACCGCAACACTGGGGAGTGCGTATCACTCCCCTCTAAAAACCTCCCTACCACATCAAACCAACATGCTCGAATCTGCACTCCAAAAGCTCGAAAACGCTCGTCTACGTGACAAAATCGAGCATCTCACGAAACAACTAGAGCAAACGCAAACGCAAAATCAACAGTTAACCCGAAAGCTTGCACGATTGGAACATCAAGCGAAAGTCGAGAAATTTGACGCGATCGAGACTGCCTTAAAAAGTCTGATCGCATCTGGACATATTAGGCGCTGCGAACCTAACGAGAATTAGATAAATCGTATAACTCACGCAACCTCTAGAAGATTTCCTAGAGGTTGCTTTTGTATAAACTCTAGCGAAAAACTACGTTCTACGAATTTGCTACAATCGAGAAGTAATAAAGCGTTAGTCGTAGCAATGCCGACCGTCTTAAAAGATGAACTTAGAGTAAGAGTGTCAGCTAGTCAAAAGCGTACTTTTGCAGCGATCGCTAATCTACAAGGTTGTACGGTATCCGATCTATTACGAGAGTTTGTCACTGACAAGATCTCTAAGTATTCGGAGATTGATTCTCAAGCCAAAAGCAAAAGCCGCTCTCTAGTTCGTTGCTAGAGAAACGGCTTTCAAATGTTTAAACTTATTCGTTCGTGTGTTCCTAATGTACCAAAAAAATAGACCAACTAGATCACAACTTGAGAACTGGCTTTTGAATCCTAAAGCTATCTCTTGGGTTCAGGGCTATTGCCAGAATCGCTTTAGCGTGTCTGAAATACGGATCGCAATGCAGCATTTGATCGAGCGCTTACTACAGTTTGACGGTGACGAATCGATCGTAACGCCAGATAGTAGATTCTCATTCGGTGTGGATACTGCCAAGTGGCAATTGTGGGTAGTCGCTGATCTCATGGGAGTAGCACATATGCCCGATTACCCTGTGAGATTAGCTGACACGCTCGAATCCTCCCCAACTTCTAAGGGTTTCTTCAATAGCGCTCCTAATCGTTCCTCTAGTCCTGCTCAACAGGCAAAGCAACAGCGCAGCCTTAAGCAGTTCAAACGCTCTCAGAAAGTTCACACACGATGATTAATCTCGCAAACCCATTCAAACAAAAGGAAATCGACGTTATGACACTCGCAAGTTACGAAGCAGTTTTGAGCGATCGCACCAAAGCAATTCTAGAGTTGAATCGACAGAAGCAAGAGTTAGAAGCGCGAGAAGCTCGAAAGCTTGAACTGATTGGAGCTATCGAGCAAGCCTCACAGTTAATCGATGCGGCTGATTCGGATGCTCAGACAATCCAAGCTGATATCCAAGCAAAGCAGCGTGAGTTAGACGCGATCGAGAAATCGCTAACGAAGGAACAGCAGAAAGTTGCCAAGGATGCCGAAGCGATCCAAAAGCGGTTCCTTGAGAAAGCACAGAAGTTTAATCGGTTGATCGATGAAGCTGAATCGATCTGGAAAGAGCTAGGAGCGGAAATCTCCCAGACTGAAGCGATCACTTTCCGCGTTTGCTACGGAGTCAACAACCCGATCAATCTGGGTCAAGTGTTTGATTTCAAATTTAGCGATCTACCTTTATTTGGTAAACACGATAATAGCCCTCAGATCAACGCTGTGACACGCTACCAGGGGCATCCTAACGCACTCTAAACAAGTTCTCGCCACTGAAAACCTCTAGGCAGCCTAAGAAACTGCTAGAGGTTTTCTTATGTTTGTCTCAATCGTTGAAGCTCACGCTATCTCTAAAGCTTGCTCTTTTGTTTGGCACTGGCGAATGCTTTTGAATGCTGTCGATAAATTGTTCTCGTAAATGCGAGCAATCGTACTTCTTCAAAAGATTATCGATCGTTTGCATCTGTCGATCTGTCGATTGCTTCTGAAGCTTTTTGCCGATTAAATTAACTACTGAATCAATTTCACTCATTTGATAACTTCCCATTCGCTTCTTTCATTCTGTCGTAACTTAATCCCGTAAGATTCACAAATTCTCAACCCTAGCGCTAATTCTTGACTGTATCCACTGATTTTTAATAAAGTCTCAATCGCTTGTACCTTGGAAAACATCTTAAGTTTTCTCTTTCGTTTAATCCCTTCGCCTGATTCAATTTCATCAACGCTAAAGTCACTCACGCAGGCTAGAGCGTTCGATTTCAATAGCTCATCTTTCGGTAGCATTTCGCCAGTATCAAGATCAAGCAGGTGATCTATTCTGGCAAATGCGATTGATTGAAGCTCTCGGATTAATCGCGCTTCATCGATAACGATTTTTTCCTCTACTTGTCCTTTCAAATAGGATAAATAGGCTGAAATGCTAGGGTTTTTTAGAAGTTTGCAACCCTCAACGCCTGCGATCGTTCGCTTAGTCGCTTTGTATCCCGCTAAAACATAAGCATCTGTCGCGCTCTCTCCTTTGAAGATAGCCTCAGCAAATCGCCTTTGTTTCTGCGTAAGCTTACCGTCGAACACACTTAAGAAATTACTTTAGAACCTATCTACAGTTTAACTATCGGTTGTCTGTTGACTTCTCAATTGATGCTCTAATGCCGTTCTTTCGTTCATTTCATCTGCTTGCCTTTGTAAGGCTTCTAATTCTTTCTGAAGTTCGGTTGCTAGGTTGAAATTCATCACTACCGATCCATCGGATAAAGTTGTATTGAACTCACGAACATAGACAGACTCAACATCATCATGAGCGCTTAAGAATTCCTCCACAGCTTCGCTTAAGACCTTGCTAGGGAGCTTATCGAAAGACACAATTACATTCACATCCCAAACGACAGAGCGCTTACGCTTCACTGGCTTATTATTCGTAAGTGCAAAGTCTTGGTTTTCGCTAGGCTTACAAAAGATTTTACTAATCAAATCTCGATATATAAAATACTTTTGATCATCCGTGAGACGTTGCCAGAAGCGCTTATCTCGCAGCGCTCCTAAGATTCTCGCTTTAGTTTCTAATGGTAATTCCTCAGTTTGTTTCTCAAGAGTTAAACCTTTGATTTCGTTCGTGAGACGTTCGATCGCTAATGCTACCTCTGGCACATCTTTCTTTAATGGTTCTAATTTTTTGATTTCATCTTGTTTCTTCAAAATCTCAGGATTCACAGGAGATTCAATCGGCTTTTCTGCCATCTCTCGAAAGTCGATCGCAAACCGTTTGAGCTTGCCAACAATTTGATCTTCTATGTAGTCTGCTCGAATGTAATTGGATGTACCATTGACCCCGCTATTGCATGATCCTAAGTTTGCGCGTTGGCAATAGTAGTAATAGTAATCGCGATCTCTTCTTCCTGATGTACCCTTACCAGCTTTTGAGTAATAAAGATTTCGTCCGCACACCTCACACTTAACTAACCCCGATAAAGGGTGCTTGCGTATGTTTGAGGTGAAGCCATGACTCTCTTTATTCTCTTGAATAATTGCCTGAATTCGTTGGGATTCTTCCTCAGTGATCAAGCGCTGATCCTGATGAGTTCCCCAGAGAGGCTTTCGATTTTCTTCTGAATCATTGAAGTAGACTAAATGCCCTCTTAAGACGGGGTTTGTAATCCATTTTGCAAACCCAGAAGGTGATCTCTGAAATATACCTTCATTATCAAACCCAGAGTGTACCGTTCTACCTCTAGCTAGGGTTTGTATTCCATAGTTTCGATTGAATGCTCTAATGGTTTGTCTAATGCTTTTAATTTTTAAATAATTTTCAACTAAATAACGAGCGGCATCATATCGGCTTTTGCTGCATTCATTTTGATCGCCGTTCTTCCACTGCCTAAACTCATCTTCTGACCATTCAGAAGTGTCAATCATTGGAAAATCTTTAGGACGCTCCTCAAGTAAACATAAGAATGGTCTTTTGTCTAATTTGTGTCGTCTTGTTTCTACTTTTTTATTATCAATTTCTACAATTTCTTTATCTCCTTTGAGGTATCCAAAAGGTGGGTGCATAGCCTCTCTACGCTCTCTAAGCGCTTCCCAACCGTGTCTGGTACGATTGCTGATGTTATCTGCTTCGGTTTCAGCCATTGCGATGAACAGATTAAGCGCGATCGAAGATGTATCAACTGATGTATCTATCGCTTGATCAATCGCTCTCAAAATAACGCCGTTTTGCGCCATTTCGTCTTTCAAATCGTGCAAAACTTTAGCTCTACGAGAAAGCCGATCTACCCTTGTCACAACGATTTGATCGACCTTCTTATCTCTAACGTCTTGCCTCAGCTTCTCAAACTTCTTTCGCTTACCTGATGTGCCTGACGATATTTCGGTAATGATTTCGTTTGCGCCAGCTTCCTTGAGCCTTCTCGTTTGGTTGTCTAATGTGTGCGTACCGTTAGCCTGTTCAGTTTTTGATAAACGGACATAACCCACGATTCGCATAAGACCACATCTCAAGAACTACGATCGATATTCTGGCATCGTCTAATTATTTTGTGAATGTTTTTAGGGAACTCTAAACCCGTCCCTCAAACATCGACTGATGGAAGAATCACCGCTTGATCTAATGCTGCACTCCGAACCCGCGCTCGCGCCTATGCCGATTGAAGCTTGGGCGATCCTTCTGTTCATGCTTGGGCTAGTCGCTTGGTGTCTGTGGTCAGAATCGAAAGATTCTATCGATTAACTCTCACGCTCTCACTCAAGACTCAACAAAAGACCTTCTATAAACTTGTCTAATGATCTCTCGTTTGATGCCGAACTCCCTAATGATTATTCTCTTTTGTGAGAAATAATCGAAATTAGTCCAATCAGTTCATTTTTAGTCCTAACGTTCAAACTTTAGGCTTATCAATCGCTGTAACTCTTACGGTATGACAGTTTCAATATTCAAAATATCTAAGGAATGCTGCGTAGAGCGCAGAAGTCCTGAATATTTTTCGCAATTTTTTGGACATCTTATGGTTATAAATTCCAAACTGTATGGGGCTTTCAAGGTTCAAGGTGTGTTGATGAGGTTGGACTAATTTGTGATCGCTGGACTCAGCAACTTTGCTTTGTTATTTATAGGAAGAGATTATTGATTCAGCTTAAATTGAGTCTTAAAAGGGACATAAAGACGTTTACCCTCTATGTCCCCAATTGAGGAACTCAAATTAATTTTTCTATAGTTCTAATTTACGAGCCAGATTTGCGTGAAGAATCCACGGACTCTGGTTGGTTAAAACTGCTTCTGATGCCGCCATTAAGTCCTGCCTTGCTTTTTCTGCTAGTTGTTGAGCCACAACTTGCTGAGTTAACTGACTAACAGTACTACTCAATATGACTGCATAAAATTCCCTCAGGGTTTGCTGTCTTAAGTTCAATAAATGCGTGTTTGTTCCGATACCAGCTGCTTTATATGCATCTAATACAGTAAAGCGATTATCACCATCTAGATCTATTGGGCTTGCCACATGGAGCATGAAATAAATTAGAAATAGGTTAGCGCTCCATTTAAGCGAACATTGAAATTGATTAATAGTGGTGATAGTAGAGAGATCTACAGAAGCGCTCAAGCTAGCAGCTAAATCCGTTGCACCTAATAGACAAATCTCTGGTGGCAAAACTTTACCTGTCTGGTTAATACTTCTTGCTTCTAAGAAATTAAATGTCCCTGCGTAGCATTGCCCTAAAACGACAAGCGCAACCTCAATGTCTGTTAAAGACTTAATTACCTCAAGAAGGGGACATGGCTGAATGTCCGGTGAAGCCACGATCCCTGTAATACCACCATGACCTGTGACTACAACCACTAACTTCTTAAAGTTTCTGGAACACAACTCAACCTCTAACTGGGCTGTCTGATGGACTTGTATACCAGTAGGAAAGCTGTAGGCGTAGGCAAAATTAGAACCACTTGGTTGGTCAATGAATAAAAGAATGTTCTGCATTGGAAATTTTCTATGCAGTAGACATTGAACCCCAAAAGATATGTCACTTAAAAAGCGATCCTCATCAGAACCGCTTAAGAAAACCCAGATTGAATCAGAATCCAGAAGCTTCAAAGCCTATTGAAATTAGGAACTACAGAAGTAACAGTAACATCCTCTATCAGAATTTTCTCTTGAATCTCAAATGGTGTTGAAGTGTTAGAAGAAATGGGATCGCCATTTTTCTGAAGGAAGAAGAACTCTCGTTCACCAGTTCTTAAAATATAGTAAACATCGGGCTGATCCTTCACTTCAGCCCGATAAAGAGTGTACTTACCCATCCCAATCAAGCGTAGAACTTCGTCTGGAAGCTTGTGAAGATGGTCTTTCTTAATAGAGACGGTAGGAATCATATATTGTACTCCCCGCTCAGGGTTAGCGGTATCTTAATCCTATCTCAAGCAATCAATCTGTATATCACAGTGCATTCACTGCCATAAAATTTCATCAGAGCGTAGATAGATTCTAGTATTACCAGGGGGATACTGACTAACATCTTTTCTTTTTATGTCATTTTGGACTTAAATATAAAAACTATAAAATTATAAGAAATAGTTATCAAGCTTGATTAGAAACTCTCACTAATTGAATAAGCGTCATGCGGACTAATTTGAGAATTATCATTTTGGGTTGAGCATTCTTTCCCATAGAGAATTACCTTTTCTTCATTGGGGTGAAATTCAGCGCACCAAACGCCATCATTTAGCCAGACCTTGATCGGATGGGTGAAATCTGCGATCTCAAAACTCAAAGGTATCGCACCGATGACAGCTAAAGAATCATCTGAGGCAATTTCTCACGCCTAATCGATAGCTGACGCTTTAGAGACGGCATAAGAGGGAGCTGAAGGAGTAGGCTTTAGTAGGTTCCCTTGCAATGCTGAAGATGCTACAGAACTGCTTATGCTTCTCTGAGGATGCCCATCGCTTAAGAGGAGCTAGGCTTGATTTAAAACAAATCGTGCTGAACCTCATCCCCTTCATCGTCTTGATTATCAGTTCTCTCTGCACAGTAAGCGTTTGAAATCTTGCAATATTTACACTCGTGAAAGCTAGGGACTTTTCTAGCAGGATTAACTGAACTGACTAAACGAACAACTTCACGAAATTCCTGCTTGAAATTCTCATCAAGCATCATAGAAGAGATGTCAAAAATTTCATTCCCATAGACCAAGCGACCCTCCAACTTTTTATTGCGGCAGTGAACAGACCCACCTGAGAGAGGCAACAGTAACATGTAACATAAAACCTGCATGACATGATCGCTCTTCTGCCGACCTGTTTTACAGTCCTCAACTACAATTTCGTCACCTCGGATGGCAACTATATCAGCTTTGCCTGCAACTTTAGTCCGACCGTCTTTACCAATAATCGTAAACTTGTTTTGATCTTCAATGTAGACCGTGTAACCTTCAGACTCTAGCTGCCCAGCCCGTTCCTTGACTAATCGATCATGCTTTGCAAGCACAGCACTCATATCAGATTCGATTTTGTCAAATTTATGATTTGCCTGAAACCAAGCTGCCCATTGACAATGGTTACTACCAGCAAGCAACGGAGTCAGCCATGTCACCCAAATGTAAGGATCATCTCGTTTTTCTGCGGGTGATGGAGAATAAGAAGATACAGATAGAACCATAGGAGTGATGTGTTAATTGTGTCCTAGGCACATCTAAACAATGAAAAGCTATAGCAGCTACAAACTACTAGGGCTTTTCATTGTTTCTTGTTAAAAAAGTCACTTTAAACACTGAAACTTAGTCTAACCGTTTTAGTCTTAGTCGTCGTTTTCTAATTGGCAAAGTATTTGCCAAACCTGATCAGGGACTAAACCGATAGGAAACACTACTAAATTGTCATCCCCATACAGATGTTCTAATTGACACATTATAATTCCATGTAGGAGTTGAGCAGTTCTAATAAATTCCCATCTTTTTCCGTTGAAACGAAACAACGCGACTAGATAGGAATCAAAAACTACTGCATATTCAAAGTTATAGGGTGAAAGGGAAGTATCCGTCATCATTCCAGCATTCATTACTATTCTCTAAAGCTTAGGATAAATATGGTGAAAAGTTCACGTGACTTTAACCCAAAAGTTCGCTCTAGCTCCCTGAGAATGCCCTACAGCTTCTCTCTAATGCTGAGCGCTAACGATAATCGTTTTGTAAAAGTTCCCTCTAAAGCCTCTCTCTGACGATTTAAGCGATAGGGGTCTTTAGTGAGGTGTGTGCTTATAGAGAGTGACACACCCCCGATCTATAAGAGACATTTCTAGGGTGTGTGTCACCCTTTTCGATTCGCTACTAAAGGCTTAATGCTTTGAATCTGGACTAAAGAAGTAGTCTTTTCAGACATCCTCCAAAATAATCAGCCCGATCGCTGGAAAGAGCGATCGGGCTTTGTTGTTCACAGGCAATCATTTAGAGAGCCATCAGTCTGAATAGCTTATCCAGGGAACCAAATCCTAAATGAATTGGGCGATGAAATCGACTACGATCTTTGTCGCAGAATCGCAGAGGACAACATTAGATCCAATGACAACCAACTCATACTGACCCGGGATATTGAGGTATGTGTTCACTGTTTTAGGCAGAATCACTTTTTTAGCAATGCCAGGGGGCAAGCCTTTCCCACGAGCTAACCGCTTTTGAATTCCAGGGGGCAGGGAAGAAATTTGGCTGGCAACCAGATTGCGGGTGCTGACATTCAGAACCTCATTGCGTACTACTCTGCCACTGAGCAGCGCTGTCAACTGGGTTCGTTGTTCGGAAGAAAAAGAAGAAATTGTGGTGATTTGGGTAGAAGACGTAGTGGGCTGCACTAGGGTTGTCTGTTCACCTTTTTTGCCCTTGCTAGGTTTTGCCTCAGCAGCAGTAATGCACAAGCTGCTCAAAATGGCGGCTCCTAATAATACCGCCGTAAATTGTTTCCAAGTTGCCATAATTCTTTGCCTCAGCAATAAGGTGAATGATTTCAGGAGTGTTTGACTTGTTTAGAAACATCCTAAGAATTAACTACGCTCAAAGACACTACGTAGTTGGGATAGTTCCCTCTTTTTTAGTGATAATTACTGCTCAAAATTGTGATTTAAATCGTTTATTCTAGGTGCGGCTTGTGTTTGGTATGGTTATAGACGCTCGCACAAAAACATAGCTTAGCTAGAACCGCTCTAGCTACCTTGGCGATGCCCCCTAACGCCTCTCTAATGCTGAGCGCTAACGATAATCGTTTTGTAAAAGTTCTCTCTAATACCTCTCTTAGGCGATTTAAGCGATAGGGGTTCTTCAGTGAGTGTTTCTACTTGTTGTTGTGAGAGTGACAGACCCCTGATCTTATAAAGACGTTTCTAGGGGGTGTGTCACCCTTCTGTGATGTACCAGTTACGCTTGATCCGAGGTGCTGAGAGACAAGACAGGAAGCGCGTTCTTTTGTATGGGGAAATCTCGTTTCCCTCCCCGCTCAAAGCGTTATTAGCGTTAAGTTTCAGCGATTCACTCTGATCGAAACTTCTCGCTGATTTTTCGGCTCAAATTCTCCCAACTGCGAGGGCAAATAGTGTGACAATTTGAACTTAAACTAATAGGCCTCAAACAAAAGAAAAGACCCTTGGTAGTGGCTAGGGTCTATCGATTGAATTTCTACGATCGCTTTATCTTTTGACTCTTTTCTTAAGCTTGAAGCGTTTGATCCGCCTTTCGTGAATCTTTGGTAATGTCCTTTGAGTCACACGAATTAAGATGTCTTGATGCTCCGATCTGGTTGTTTGAATGACGGCAACAAACCTAGGGCGTTTACCGAAGCATTTTTGAGCGATGCTTACAATCTCGTCGAAGTTTTCTACAACGCAGTTGAAAGCCTCAGTGTTGTAGGTTTCTACCACCGCTCGCCCATATTTAGGAAATGTGCCGCAAATATCAGCAGTGATGAATTCTTGCAACGCTGGTGATAAACTTCGGCTGAACTCTAGAGCGCGTCTGTATGGTGCTGAAGTGTTAGTCATTGGGTAAAAAACTCATCTCGTTTAGTGTTACAAAACAACCCTTAGCGAGTGCCAAGGGTTCATCGAATGATTAGGACTATTGATCAGGTTGAAACTTCCCAAGCGCTGTAGTAAACCTCTTCAAGCGCTCCAGTTGCCTCATCTAATCTTTTGGCTAAGTCGCTCCTTTTGGGTACTGTTTGCGACTTCTGAAAGGTGAACGTAGCCAGTACATCGATCACTTCATGCAATGGTAAACCTGAATTTTGCGCGTGATAGTGAAGCGACAGCAATAGAGCATCTTTAGCAGAAGCGATCTCGGGATCTTGTGTTCCATCTTGAGCGGCAAACATTGGGGATCTCCTTAAATACTTTGGGTGAATGGGTGAGAGAACCACTGACTAAGACTTGAGAGGTTAGCCAGTGGCAGAAGCGTTAGAACGGAAGTAGATCCGCAAAGTGACAAGCCGTTCTAGTGGGCTTCACATACGCAGCATCACCCCAATCCGCCCTCGCTCTGAGTTGGCAGAGTCCATTCGAGTATTCACGGCATTGGGCGCAAGTTGAAGCTTTAGCGGTCGTCTGTGGTCTTTCGAGTGTCGTTTGATTTAACATTGGTTTGTCTCTTGTGTTTAGGGACTAAGGCAGTGCTTTAGATTGGTAGTCGGGGCACTGCCTTTTTGATTGGCTGATCTGCTTCCTCTCAGCCTGGTATCTTCGATACTCTGGCGAATCCTGTTCACCTGTCTCTTGAGCGGTTGTCTCTCCCCTCAACACTTACTAATGTACACTAATAGTTTACAGTATGTCAACTATTAGTTTTTAGTTTATAGTAGAACTGTCAACTAATGGTTTACACTTTGGAGTAAAGCAAATGACAGCTAAACTGATGAGAATTCGACAGATTCGAGAGACGGAAGTATCAGGACTAGGAGAGCGTATCAAGCAAGCTCGATTAGATATCGCTGCAACTAAATCTCTAGAGGAAATCTGTAGAGAGGTCGGAGTATCCCGTACCTATTGGTACGACTTAGAGAAGGAAACTCTTAAAGGGACTTTAGCGATCGAGAATTTGCGTAAGATTGAATCAGCGCTTGGGATCGATTTTGGGGTGAGTTTCGATGAACTGGCAGAAGCAGAGGTAAAAGCCAATGGCTGAATCATTCGAGAAGCAAACGCTTAAAACGTTGGTTGAACTACTTGCCAGTATGAGAGACAACGATCAGCGCAATTTTGATCGGGTCACAGCTTCAATCGACACGCTGACGCTAAATATCTCGCAACTGGCAGCGCAACAGAGATCTACGGCTGCAAATATCGAAAGTCTCACCCAAGCTATTCGAGAGCAGAGTCAATCGATCAATAATCACTTACTGGTAGCTCAGTCGCAATCTGCCAATATTGCAGAGTTAACAAAACTTGCGACCGCTCTAGCAGCTCGTAGTAGTCAGTAGGAGGTGAACCAAATGAATGAAGAATTAAACAAACGTATTCAAGGGTTTTTGGATGCTTTTGAAGGTGTTTTTGATGTTGATTGGGATTACACAAAAAACCTCATCTTAGACGAAGATTTTATTGATCCCAGTGGGACTTTTATTAACCCTTTTCCAGGTGAACATTTTACGGGCGGTAAAGGCGACAATTGGGGTAATCGTTCAAGTTTATTGAGCGCATACCGTGAGCTTAAAGCTTTTGCTACAAGCGAAGGCATCTACGATCCTGATGCTGCACCGTGGAATCAATGACTCTGTAGAACCATACCCCTAGACCGCTCTGAAGCACACCCAAAAGAAAACCTCCTTAGATTTGCTCTAGGGAGGTTCTTTAGTTTCTGCCACCGTCTTATTTATTTTTCTTGCTGATTTTGATTTTCTTCATGCCTATCGATCACAGTCTCAAAAATCCTCCGAAGCTTTTCTTCTTTAGAGTACCGATGAGAAGTTCTGTCCACACATAAACGCAGCCCCTCATCTGAGACTTTGGATAGGACAACCAGATCTAACCAAGAAAAACCGTTCTCATCTTCTGTTTTATGCTCAAATGTTTTTGCACCTGGATATTTGGTTTTCAAAAGCTCTACAATTTCTTGCTCTCGGTTCTGAAGTGTCTTAAACCCGTTTTCATAAATCGCTCTATAGTGTTCGACTTGTTCTTTAAGGTCTATGTATCGATTGACGGTTTCTAAATCCTCAGCATCTAAGGAAACGCAATTGTTACCGCTTTCGTTTTGCTTTGGAGTCCCTTCTATCGAATCCTCATTAGAATCCTCTACTGTCATTGCTTCAGACCTCCTTTAGTTCGCTCTCAGGATAGTCCGATCATCTGTTCTCTAGCCACAGTAAAGCTAATGTGCAATTTCTAACGCTTAGCGGGTGATCTTGTCCTAGACTCAAAGACGAGCTTTCACAACAAAAACGGTACATTCCGTCACCTGGAAATGTCCGATAGTCAAACCTCTTTTCATATCCTTATATGATTTGGCAAATAGTTCAGGAGTAGGTACAAAATAACGATGTACATGAATCACTTTTAAGTATTCATCAGCATCATTTAGACATCTCTCCATAAAATCTGTGTCTAATTCACCACCGGCTGTAGCGGTGAACTTTTCAATATCAATCTCATTCCAGTTTATTTGTAAGGTAGATCCAATCTCAGGAACTTCACCATAGAACTTACCATATCCACTAGCCTCCCCCGGAACGTTATTTTTCAGAAGAAATGCAAAAAATCTAGCCTCGTCATCAACTAACGAGATCTGGCAAAGCGTAGCCATACCTTAACACCCTAATCCCTTTTCTTAGCTGTTCATCACAATAAGGTTGATCAGTGTATTAACGCTACAGTACTGGCAAAGTAAAAACCCTAACGGTTATTCGCTAGGGTTTGCTGTTGTTTGAGGCTTTAGGCTTGTTAAGCCCATTCATCATCTGGGATTGGTGTTTCATCCTCTGCCGTCTCTTCAGTGGGTTGTGTTGGCTCTGAAGACTGAGCAGAAGAACTGTCTACAGTGTTTGGTTTGGGTGAGCCGAATATTGAAGGTCTACCTTCCCGATACTCTGCATAGAGGGCTAAAGCGTTTAGAACCGTAGCGGGAAAGTCGTCTCTAAGCTCTGGCGCTGCTTTCCAAACACGCTCGATCAAAGCGGCTAATCTCTCGGTTACTCTTAAGCGAATCGTAGGACTAGGCATTAGTTAAGACCTCCATTGATGCGGATCAATTGTTGCATCACTAGGCAGGTTTGAAAGTCAGGCTGATCGAACACTTCGATTGAATGCTTCTCACCCCATTTAGAAAGCTGTTCATCCGACAAAGTTAGACGCATCAGTGCGGCTCCCCCTCCTACCAGTGCGATTCTAGAAGTCTGTTCATCCTCACTCGAAAATCGAATCTCAGTACGAACCGCCAGCGCTGCATCTTCGATCCGAGTCTTCAGCACCTTTAGATGATTCTTAAGCAATGGCTTTAGGTCAATCTTTCGTAATTCGGTAACACCCTCGCTTAGTTTTGCGCTCAGACGCTCTACGCTTGGGGGTGCTGATGCGCCAGAGTCTTTCACTTTGGCTAGGAATGCAGGATCGTTTAAGAGGGATTTTAATACCAGATTGCAACCTCCCTGATCGCCTCCCATTAATGGCACGTTCACAACTTCACCAGATCGGTTTCTGTATGCGGCAAGGATCGTACCGAAACCGATATCGATCAGACCGTTGAATTCTGAAACCGATTTAAGAAGTACCGCACCTTCAAACTCAGTCCGAATCGAATCAAACGCGATTCTATAGCTCTTTCCTTTGACGGTGAAACCATCTGAAAGCGGTTTTACTTCTGCTTGAATCTGCTTGCTTAGGGTATCACTGGCGAATGGAGAGGAGACGATTAGAGAGCAACTCAAATCACTAGATAGAATCTGCCCTTCTGCAATCTTTTGGATCACTTGTGCAATTGCAACCGATAGATCCTTTACCTTGTCACCTTGGCTTAAAGGAGTGCTGACACTGCCCACAGTCATCGAAATCGCATCGTCACCGCACACATAAGCGGACTTACCAATCTGAATCATTCCGTTTGCTTCTACCCTGCGGATCACGCTCGGAATTTTGAACGGTTCCAAGGGGACACCATTTACACTCACTGCCACCTTTGTTCCAGAGTTGCCACGGTCGATCGCTAGGAGCAGGTGATCAGGAGTGGTCTGATTCACTTTGATCGGGTTTTGTTCAGTCGTCAAAATCATCGTTTTTACCTCTTTGTGGAATTGTTTGTTTTTGTGGGCTGTTTGTAGGCTTTGCATAGGTCTATTGTAGCACAACGCAAAACTTGATGCAGGCTGTTTGTAGGCTATTTGTTCACAACAAAACCATCTAAAAACACTCTAGAAACCTCAAGAAATGCCATAGTTTTCTATTGCTTAATCGATAGAATAAGCCTTATCTTCTAACATTAATTAGAGGTATTTATAGAAGCCTAAAGACATCAAAGACACTAAAGACAAAATCTAAAGACAAAGACAAAAGACAAGCCAGAGACACGAAAGACACTGTCTTTAGCCTGTCTTTAGGGGTTCGGGAAGTTGTCTTTTTTGTCTTTTTGTCTTCAGCGTTTGTTGTTAATTGTTGGATGAAAGCTCTAACATCCTGCTAAACATTTGAATTTCGCTTGAATAACTCTCTAAATATTCACAAACGACATAAGGGCAGTCTTTACGCGATTTGGATCGGTAGCGTGTCGGAAACTGCATAATTTCGCCTCTCACGCGCCAGAGATGACCATTCCAAGGGAAGCACTCACCCTTAGACGGTCTGGTGTTGAATCCAAGCAAAAATTGTCCTTGCGTATTGGCTAAGTCGATCGCGCTCATTTGATTCGCGATTGCATCTGGCAACTGAAACGAGCAGAGAATCCATAAGCGAGGTTGCTTGACCGTGACGCGATTGTGAACGCGAGCCTTATGCACTGCTTCTGAGAAATCCATTGTTTGATCCTTTGATATGGCTAAAGGGAAGCGGTAAACTTCCCTAGTTTTTAGAAGTCGTAATCTGCGATTGAATACTTACCGTCAGCCTCAGAAAGGATCTGAGCTTTCACAAGCGAATCGAGTAAATCCTTTATCCTGTCGGTTGTGAACCTTGAATCATCCTTGAGCTTGCGAATGCTTTGCTTCACATCATTCGGCTTGAATGATTTATCCGATCTAGCTGCCATCCAATCAACGATCCGTGTCGCAAGTTCCACTGATTGAGGCTTCCACTGTGGGAAAGTCTCAGTAATCATCGTGCGATAGGAAGTCACTTCATCAGCCGTATCTGAATCAATATCAAGCTGTGGTTCTGCGCTAGGAGCGTTATAAAGCCGCTCTAAGTCTTGAGCAGTTGCAATCGGTTTGTGTTCGATAATCTCGCTCGGCGTTGCTTCTGATGCCAGAGAAACCAGTTGCGAGATGTCAGCAACCTTGCCGTCAATCAAACAGGGTCGATCGTACTTTGAGATATCAAGCGCCCATTCTTTAGATTGAGCCTCAGCAAAGCCTTTGAGATAGACGTAACTCAAGTTATCTCGTAGACTGCCTTCTCCCTCGATTCCGAGCGTTTTAACCTCTGATCCTTGAGCAAGTAGAATCAGCCTGATCTTGCTCGTTCTACCTGCTCGGATGATGAACTTTAGATCCTTGACGACATCCAAACCTAAATCCTTGCATCCAGAAACGAAGGTCGGTACTTCATCCAGGATCACGTTGACGGGCATGAAATCATCCTTGCCAGTTCGATTCATTTGGTCTTCACGCTGCTTAACCAACGTTGTCAAACCTTCGAGATTTGCCGCGATCGCGTGGAAGTCATATGGCAACCCGATCACCTGCATTCCGATGAAATCCTTCGGTTTCTTTTTAGGAGTGATCACCAGCGTTGATCCATTCAAGAACCGACCCAACCGCTCTGCTAGATAAGATTTACCTGCGCCAGTCTTGCCCAATAGAAACAAATGTGGGTAATCGTCGTAATGGGTGTTTAACAAGTTCCAATCGAATAGCTTTGATTCTGGTGACGCGATAGGCAAGACGAAAGGCTGATCCGCTTGCTTCTGCGCTGGAGTGTCGATCGCTGCTAGTTGAGTATTGGGTGAGGGTTGATATTTTGGAGTCTCTACTCTGGGTGCGGTTGGTTCTGTTGACTGATAGAGCGTATCAAACGTGAAATCCTGTGTCTCTGCCACGATCGAGCGTCCTAAGTTTTCCGCTTCGATTTTTGCTTTTACGATTTGCTCAAACGTCCGCACGATATCGTGATCGAGTTCGCTAGACATCCCCAGAGATGCCCGTTGCTGATACTGATGAGTGAATGCGCCTAGTAAATCGTCGTAACACTCGATCAGCGCTTCTTTAGGCATTCCACGCTTAGCCAGCGCATATATAAGTTTGAGTAGTTCTGGGCACGATTTGAGCAATAAGTATTCTGCTTCTCGGATGCTTTGCTCCTGTGCGGATTGCTGAGCGATGAAATAGTTATAAACGGCAGCCGCAATCGGTAGAATTGCCGTAAGTCCAATCCCCACGGTTGCAGCCGTAGCCAATCCAGCACCCGCGCCAATAAAAGCGCTCATGTATGCAACGTTTTTACTATTTGCAGCAGTGCGATCGAGATCTCGCACCCACGGTCTAAGATTTTGCACCGCATCTTCTGATGACATCCCCAACTCTAAAACCATGTGACCTAACACTGATTCATCCTTGTCTGGGTAGGTCCGATCGGCTGCATTCTTGCCGTAACGCGATAAACTTGACATCGTTCTTGCACCTCATTGGTAAGGACAAAAGCGCGATCACACTCTTTGCTGGACTGAGATCGCGCTTTTTGGTTGATTATTTCGATTCAGCCTGAGAACGTAAAATACGTTTCTGAATCCGGTACTTCTGCGATTCCTTTGCTGTCAGGCGTTTCTTTTGGGCTTGATTACCGAAGCGATAACCCAACTCACAGCCGACGATCGCCATTGCAGCCGCAATCAAACCGGGGATCGATAGAACACCATTAACGACTAGCGGGAAAGTTGCAAAGGCTAGTGCAGCCTCCAGGAAGTACATCACGTAGCGCGTGGTTTCAGATTCCCGTTGCGATTTATCGTGTGCGGTTCTAGCCCATTGCTTAGCTTTCGGTAGCAGCGTCGGACTGTCTGAAGTTTCCTTCGGATTAACGAAACGCTGTAACCCTAGCTTGAATGCAAGCGCGTCAGCCAGATCAGGATCAAGCTTGTAAACCAATGGCTCGATCTCCTTCCACTGGATGAACAAGCCGATCGCGCATCCGGTAATGATTCCGACTCCTGTACCAATGGGAATTCCTGCCATATCAAGCGCTTGGCTCATCACTGGTACAACCCATCGGGCGTATCCATACATCGAGACGGCGACAGACAAACCAGCGAAGCTGTAACCCGCAATCATCCACAAGTTCTTATCTAAGGCAAAGTGCATCATCCCCTGCGCCAGATCGCCCACATGAGACAAAATCGATGCTCTCGGATGCTTCTCTCCTTTGTCGTCAAATCTCTTGAATTGGGGCTTGTTTCGGTCAAATTCGCGATCGCCTGTGATGACTTCTGGCTTGATCGGTCGATCAGAATTTCTCTGTGTTTTCATCGAATTAATCCTCTCTGGCGTAAAACTTGGTTAACTTTCTCGATCGGTGCTTGTCGGATGTCTGAAATAGTTCCAGCTTCATCGACGATCGCTGTGTAGCCTGATTTGCTGCAAAGTGCTGTGTTTGCGGGTAACAGTCGTTTACTCTGGCGGTTGGTCGGATCGTAGAAGGCGTTACCACCCTCTACCAGTGGGAATCGCTCATCAACTAAAAGGCATCGTTCAGCCCGTTTAAGCGCGATTCGTTCATCTCTAGTAGCTTGTTCAGCAGAGCGATTAATCGACTGTTCAGCCTGCTCTGTACGTTGTCTCTGTGATTGCTCTGCCTGCTGTTTGGTATTTAGCTCCAAAGCGATCGGGACAATACAGACCGCACAAACGACAATGGAGCATATCGGACGGTAGCGAGGGTGAACGTTTAGAAAACTCATTTTCTCTGTGCCTCCTGCCAGAATTGCTGAGCGCTTCTAGACAGCACATAGGCGATTGATGGAACGTTCGGAATCATCCAGAGAATTGCTAGGGCAATCGACACCCATCCGATGAAGCTCGATTTTTGTTCTGGGGTCATTGCAGATAAACCCCTTCCTTCAATTGCTGAATCAGCGCATTCATCAAATCCAAGCATTCTTCAGAAGAGATGCCATGCTGTGCTAGAAGCTCGATCGCGCTCCATGCGTCGCCATCGTTAGGAATTGAAGCTGATTCGTCGATATGCTCCTGCAAGCAAATCTCGTCTCCGTCTTGCTCCTGCGAGATAGTGTCGGAGTATTGCCAATCGCAAAGCTGTAAGAGCATTCCGAACTTCTCAGAAGCTGTGAGGATTTGCAGGCGATCTCCGTATTCCTCAATTAATGCTTTGAGTGCTGATTGATTCGATGTGCCGTAATAGCTGATCAGGCTGTGCTTTGTTGCCATAATTGAAAAATCCTCAAATGATTTGCGTTGTTTGTGGGTGAGTGCCGTCCGATGATTGCGAGTCTGGGGACGGCATTTGATTTAACGCTTAGTGTCGATTTTTGGTGATCATCGGTCGATCCTGTGGGATCTGGCTAGTCGGTGCAAGCGCTTTAGCCTCAAGAGTTTTGAACACTTGACACGCGCCAATGATTAGCAGAAGCGCGACCATTGTTTGAGCGAAGCGGGTATCGAATTCGGTCAAAAAAGACTCGTTTTTATTTTTCGTTAACATAGAAATACGTCCTCTCTCGGGATCGATGTTTGTTTGTGGTTGAGCAGTGCGAAGCCCTCTGAAGGTTGAATCTTCAGAGGGCTTTTGTTTTTGCTGAAGAACCCAGCAGTCGATCACGCCAGCGCTAAACCAACGGTGATCGAGTGTGGAATCTTTTGAAAATGGCTTATCGAGTGCTACTCGGTTGATCCTCACTGGTTACTGTCGCTTCTTCCAGGATTGAGCCTATTCGGTTGTTTCAGTTCTGATAATCCTTGAGATTCAACGATTGCAACCCTTCAGGTGTTTTAAGCTTTCGTTTTTCTCTCGCACCCTCATTATAGCGTAAATAAATGGGGTATTATTTTATCTTTTCACCATATGATTAACAAATAAAAAAGCTATAATGGAAGGGTAAAAGTAAGATCAAAAGTAGGTGTAGAAATGTGTTTAGCGACGATGCCACGGAAACGAACAAATTTTGTTATTGACGATCGCGTTTTAGCGGCATTGAAGAATATGGCTAGACGATCAAACACAAGCGTTAATCGCTTCGTAGAGAATGTCTTATTTGAACTCGCTAAAGAACAGGGCGAAATCGATGCTTCTGCTGAACCGCTCGGAGAAACACGCGGTAGACCGTCTGATCAATACGAAAAAGCTTCAGACTCCACACAAGAGGAAATCTGAAGCTTAATCTCACTTGTTATAACAAGTGCTTACGCTAGGCTAAAAGAGTCGCGTTAGAGAATAATGTTGACGGGGTTTTGATCGAAGTTTCGATCCGAGAGTCAGGCTTCCCCGCCGAAAGGCAATAAAAAAGCCACCTCGCCAAAGGTGACTCTCAGTTTCTAAATAATTCTTATCCACGATTATGACTGATTTATACAATCCCGACAAGTCCCTAGATCCGATTTCTCCTTCGCCAGCTCCTAGCTCAACTCACGCTACACCTATTTTACCAGAAAATGAGAATCATTCTCATACGATTGAAGCTTCAGATGATCCGACCGATGTTCCTTTTAACGGTTCCTTAAATCGTTCGATAATCAAGCGAGACTTCGCCTAAAAACAAATACTTATCTAAACCTTCGGTTTGAACTTGTTCTGCTGCTGCGAGAATGCCAATACTAATGGGCAGATCAAAGCTCGGCCCTTCTTTCCTCAGATCCGCAGGCGCAAGGTTAATCACAATCCGCCGCATCGGAAATGCAAATCCAGAATTCTTGATCGCCGTTTTAACCCGCTCTTTTGATTCTTGAACTTCGGTGCCTTATCTGCGGACTACCAAATTTCTCTTTCTCTTTATTCTTTCCTACATACAAAACTGGCTAACTGGCTAACCTTAAGAAGCAGAAGTACAGACAGTAAAAGGATTATGAGTGGGTTAGCCACTTCAAAAACTGCCTAAAACTGGCTAACAACTGGCTAACCCATGCCGCCGACATGAAAGAGCTGATCAACGAATTGACGGGCTTCTTTGTTTGCAGCATTTAATCGCGCCTAATCTGGGAACTCTAACCCCGTTCCTTATCCCCAGCGGCGGTACTGTCAACTTAACCGTTCAAAGGCTCGCTTATTGAAAAATTGCCTAATTTTCAAAGGCTGAACAGCTCATTTCTTCGTGGCTCATTCTCAATAATTAGAGCGAAATCTAGTTAAGTTGACAGTACCGTGATCGGAGTCCTCTCGCCGGAGCTAGAAGTTATCTATTGATACTTACTATCAACGCACCATGAGGCTACGGAAGCATGTGCGTTGAGGGTTTTAGCGGGACGATTCAATGTCGAATCAGCATTAAACTGCAAGAAACATGAAAATTCCTAACATTCCAAAGTTGAAGAGTCATTAGCGAGAATAAGATTACAAATAGGCATTCCGTTGATAGAAACCATCCTGAAAAATAGTAGGAGGTCGGAGCTATGGATGAGCGTCATCGATACTTGCGAATCGCCCTTATTATTATTGGAATTGCTTTTCTCCTGATCTATCCGTTGATGAAGTTCTGGTCATCAGGCTGGGCATGGCAACCGGGTCAATACGAATACGAACAGATGATCATCGGCATTTATGCAACGCTCGGTGTCTTTTTGCTATGGGCTGCTCGAAAGCCAGAAGCGCATCTCAGTTTAATCTGGTTCACCGTCTGGTCAAGTGTGGTGCATGGGTTGATCATGGCGGTACACGCAGGGATTGACCCTGCAGAACGTGGACACCTACTTGGCGATGTTCCAGCATTGTTCTTGGTAGCAGTTGTTCTTGGTTTTCTAGCGCCGCGTGAAGTGGTGCCAGTGCATGAACCAGTGCATGACTGAGTGCAATATAACAATTTAAATGCAGCGGACGGTCGAAAGTTGCTGCTGTAGAATTCCAGGGCGTTTGCTGCCGCTGGTTTGAGCCGTTAGCGGCTCGTTTTCTCCATACTTGTGTACTGTTTCAATCACGTAGCGGTCTCCATAATGGCCATATGACTCAACGCGTTCGTAGAGCAGCCATTCTCATCATTGTCACCCTTGGGTACTGTCAACTTAACCGTTCAAAGGCTTGCTTATTGAGAAATTGCCTAATTTTCAAAGGTTGAATGGCTCTTTTCTTCGTGGCTCATTCTCAATAATTAGAGCGAAATCTAGTTAAGTTGACAGTACCATCAAGACTGCTCAGGAATTATCGTGCCTAATTTTGAATCTGTTCCGTTAAGTTGATAATGCCGTTGAGCCACATATCAGCTTATCGATGGAAGGAAAAGTCGAAACTGACAGCTATAGTTTGAGAATGGAGTTCTATCAGCTCATCGCTTGGGCGTAACGAATGGACAGTAGACCTTTTACTAAGCCAGGGTGCATGAGCAGAGTTCAACCTCACGCTTCCACCCTCTCCAACTTCAAACCTTTAGGAAAAAGCCAGCGATGAATACCCGACTCATCGTCAATCCTACCTCTGGCCCTGTCGAGAATCCTGAGTTATTAACTGACATAGCAGAAGCCCTGCAAACTCAAGGCATTCAAGCTGAAATCTGCACCACTACACCCGATGAAGATGGTGAAGGTTTAGCTGCTGATGCTGCTAAAGCAGGCGCTAAACTTGTGATTGTCGCCGGGGGCGATGGCACGATCGAAGCCGTAGCACGTGGATTAGTGCATACTCAAACTATGCTAGGTATTATTCCGCTAGGAACGCGCAATAACATTGCGGCTAGCTTGAATATTCCCAACGATTTAACCCAAGCCATCCAGACCCTGGCCGAGGGTGAGCATGGTCGGTTTGATATGGGCAAGGCGAACAATTATTACTTCATGGAAGTGGTAGGCGTGGGTCTAGAAGCCTCACTCTTTCCTTGTGGAGATGAAGTCAAAGAAGGAATCAAGAAAAATTATCTGGTTGCCTTTAAAAGTATCTTCTCAGGGGTCAAAACTTTTGTGCAATTTAGCCCGCACCGTTTGGTCTTACGCTTCGACGGCAAACGGATGCGTCGTCTGCGCACCTTACAAGTCAACATCTGCAACAGCCCTCGCTATGGGGTAGAGTTTGCCTTAGCGCCTGAGGCAAAAATGAATGATGGCAAGCTAGACGTGATTTACATTGACAATCCCTCCAAATGGGATCATCTGCGCCACTTCTTTACAGCGATGCGGGGTGAGCAACTCCCTCATAAACGGCTCAATACCTATCGAGCCTCTAAGATTGAGGTCAGAAGCTATCCACCTTTAGATGTTCATGCAGACGGAGAGTGCCTGGGCACTACCCCAGTCACTGTTGAGGTGATTCCCAGAGCCCTTTGGATTTGCGTGCCTACACCTGAGCTACTGGCAAAGTTTGCAGACGAAAGCGGAAGTCCTGTTTTGACGCAGTAACTTTAAAGATCCTGAGAGAGCGGTTTTCCCTTAAAGCTGACAGCGTTTTCACTGCTCGCCTATCAATCTCAGTTCAAATCCCACCAATCTGAATCAGTCCGTACAGGCACGCTCCCAGCCAGATGCCGCCAGCAATCCATCCACTCAAGACATCTGTCGGCCAATGCACACCCAAATATACCCGGCTAAAGCCCACCCCTAAGGTTAAGCCAGTTGCCAAGGGGGCAGTGATGCCTAAAGGAATACCCAGACAGTGCGTCAGGTTAACCGCCAACAAACCATAGAAGGAAATGGCACTCATGGCGTGACCGCTGGGATAACTGTAATCCATCGGACGTTGAGAAGATGCCCACAGATCGGGTCGTTTTCGCTGAAAGAGAGACTTGAAGATGCCGTTAAGCAGCCATGAACCGCTCAGCCCGATCGCCAAAACCAGGGTTGCAACCGCCTCGTTGCGGTAAATCAGAATTCCTCCGATCACAATGAGTATAGGGATAGTAATTTCGCCCTGAGCCAGCCAGGTTATGGCTGTCATGTAGCGGTCTAGGGTCGGATTAGCCCACGCTTTGAGAGTCAACAAGCATGACTCTTCAAGAGGCAGCAACCAGTCCCATAGCAGAAAGCGGGCGAGGAAAACACCCATTGCTAGGGCGATCGCGCCAGCGATCAGACCCGCCAGCAAATAGGGCATAAAAGCAAGGAGTGACTGGAACAACCAGTAAAGGCCAGTACTAACCTCCGTCATTGGCAATCTCCTACAAACGGCTGACTGTAATTTGGCAAAATTGTATGCTGTTCACTGCCTACGTGGAAGCAGCGCTGGTCTGAGATTTAATTAGAAAGGTGGATCTTAGACAAAGATAAAGATAAAAATTTTCTGCCTGAGCACATGAATTCGATGAGCCATACGAATCGCGGTCTAACTAGTATTTAGACTGACTCTTTCCGTCTAATCCTCCGAGTCTAGACATTAGACCGAAAACTGTCGCCCTAATGCCCTCGCCAGGCGATTTAGACTGCACAAAGTCGGTATAACACCCTAAGTTGGGGAATTAGATCGACTCTTTCTGCCTAATCCCGGAATTTGGCACATTAGATCGACTTACGTTCCGCACGTTACCCCTCGGGGTACTGTCAACTTAACCGTTCAAAGGCTTGCTTATTGAAAATTGCCTAATTTTCAAAGGCTGAACAGCTCGTTTCTTCGTGGCTCATTCTCAATAATTAGAGCGAAATCTAGTTAAGTTGACAGGACCCATTTGCCTGGCTCTTCGACTTTAGTGCCCTGACTGCGGACATACAGAAAACATGTAAATAAAAATATTTATCTTTTATTTAAGTAACTTAGGTAACTCAGGTAACTTCTGTCTCAATTTCCCATCCTCTGGGCATTTATAGAGTTACCTATTTTCAATTTTTGAAGTAACTTCAGGTAACTTGGTGGGTAACTTTCAGTTTCTGGGCACGATCGATCAGTCCCCTTCCCGTAAACTCTAATGGAAGAAACTGCTCTCGATCTAATGTTGAATTCCGAGCCACCCATTTCGCCCATGACGATCGAAGCATGGCTGCTTCTGGCGTTCATGCTTGGGCTAGGGGGTCAGGGACTTCTATCAGAGCAGCGGGATTTGATGTACCCTGAATTGTCCATCTAGAACCAAAGCTATTTTTTGCAGCAACCCTCCCCGCCGCCTAAACCAGTTCCTCTTTCTCAGTCCCGAACGAAATTAACCCGCTTGAACAATAAGATTGAATCACCCAGCGCTGCTCGATTGGTCTGGATTCATGGGGCAGAAAAAAGGCTCTTTGGTCTACTCTGGAGGACTTTCTTTAAGTCCTCAGACTGCTCTGCACTTCCGACTTATATTGCAGGGGATGTGCCTTTTCACCTCTTGCAACGAGGACAAATTCAAGCTTGGAACAGGTGGATGAGCCAACGCAACTTCCCCGAGCTGAGCAACACTACCGACCTCAGTGGTGCTGATCTCAGCAGAGCTAATCTCCGGGGCGCCTACCTCTTCAATACCGACCTCAGCAGTGCCGATCTCAGCGGTGCCAATCTCCGGGGCGCCGACCTCAGCGGCGCTGATCTCAGCGAAGCCAATCTCAGCAGGGCTAACCTCAGCGGTGCCGATCTCAACGGCGCGAATCTCAATGGTGCTGGTCTCGATGGTGTAATCGTAGAGAGCACTTTTTGGTGAAAGCCTAAAGCGGTAAAGAAGGAATTTTCTACGGTTCCGAACCCATTGGTTTTAGATAACGCGATCGATGCTCGTTAATTTGCGCGATCTTATCTTCTAACCGCTTAAGTCGAAACTTGGGGCTGTGCCAGATTAAACGTCCCTCTAGAAGAACACTTAATCTAGCGTGACAGCGATCGCGCTCAGTTTGGGAACGCTGAACCCGTCCCTTATTCCCAGTGGCGATGGAAGAAATCGATTTTCTAATGAATTCTGAAACCGCGATCGCGCCCATGACGATCGCAGCTTTGCTGCTTCTGGTGTTCATGCTTGGGCTCCACGCCGTACTAGCTTGATTGCGATACTCTGAAGCATGGAGGATCTTTCTCACTCATTTCGCGGGGCAATTGCTTTTATCCTATGAATAGTGAATCTTCTCATCCGTTGCCTTGGTTCTCGTTAGGGCTGTTTTGGTGCGCTCATGCCATGCTGGGATGGTATCTCGCGGCTCATCATGTTGTCTGGCTCGTTGGAGTCGCCGCAATCCTCGCAATCGTGATCATCTCTGAAAAGGGCAAGGCTTTGCGTGAGCAGGTGTCCTGGGCGATTTCTCGCACTTTATTTATCGTTTTATTCATCAGCGTTTCGATTAGTGTCTGTGCATTTCTGTTTGTCAGCAGGTTTGAGTTCTTGGGTTTGGTCTTTCTACCCCTTGTGTACAGCGACTTTTTATTTGTCGTGGTGCCAAATTGATGTCATCGAACGTGTGAGGCTTGTCTCTACTGGGGTTTAGCCTTGAGCCTGAACAGGGGGAGACAAACTGGCAACAGCTTCAATGCTTGGAAGCGTGCAGCGATCAGGTTTGCTCAGCGACATGAATTTATCGTGATGCCATTTAATTAGTCACCGTACAGCATCCTCTGAAGAAATGAGTTGATATCCGGCATCAGATGGCGACACAACCGAAATAAAAATCAATGGTTCGTTACCGTTGTTGAACACTCCATGTACACATCCGGTGTGAGCAATTACCACATCTCCTGCAAAGATCGACTTCTTGGCTCCTGTTGCATCCAGATAATATTCTCCCTTTCCGTTCAAAATAGTCCAGGTATCTTGTCCATGCGGATGGATATGCGAATAGATCTCCTGTCCGGGCTTGATATACCAAGCTACAACAGTCGCCTCCTTAGATTCAGTAATGACCGATCGAATAGGCTCTCCGTCGGCTGGCTGAAAAAAATCAGTACTTTTGTATATTCTGCTCATACCTAACTTTTCTCTTTGTCACGAAGTAAACACAACGTAGGCGTAAAGAATAGACTGATTTCACAGAGTTTATTGTTTTGCTGACAACACTTCAGCGGCTTGAATTTGAATAACGCCGGGCGATTTGATCCCACCGCTTCTACACAGGTAATGTAAGCCGCATAACGGCTCAAATCAGCGGCGGTAGAGAGCCTCGAACTCAGTACCAGTGGCTCTCTACCGTCCGCCTGCATTTGAATTGTGTACGCCCGGCATGGGCGTGAGAACTTATGAGGTGAAAGTCCTCTGTGGTGGAACCAGCGTCCAAATGCTCGAAAGTTATAGGAGCCGAGTGACGATAACTACTAGCCAAGAGCAAGGGCAAACTCGCGAGGGAATGTTTGGAGGAAGCTGGAGGCAAAGCTGTGAGCCGAGGCTCCACTAATCTGCTGCTTTATTTCCGCCAAGCTGCACTAGCGCAGCAACAGAGCGCAAACATTGAAGCCTTGACGAAACTTGCGACCACTCTTGCTTCTCACAATCGCTAGAACCACTTGCAAACATCTGAAGAAAAAGTGTTTGGTGCGACTAGGGAGCGAACCCGGGGAACGCTTTAATTTAGGCACTCATACAAAGAGCAAAGAGCAGCAAGCAGTGTTTCATAGGTTGGCGCTGCTTTTTTATTGATCAGCACCCGATAACACACCCGTGATGAGCGCCACCCCACGCCTTCAACCAGCATGTAGAAACTAGCATTGAGCACGTTCCATAAATCCACTTCTCGGGGTCGCTCACTTGGTTTCGCTTCGGGCAACAGGTCACTCAACAATCCATATTGAGCAGGGGTGAGGTTGCTAGGATAGGCGTCACTCATGGCTCTCTCGGTGCTGTAGTGGTTGTATTTACAGCGGATTACTGGAGGGCTTCTTTACGCGCTTCATGGTCTTTTCAAACATCCTCTTACGATTGAGCAAGAAGGCGGCGATTAGATGAAACGCAAGATAAAGAGAAACTTAATTAACGTTTAACCCCAAATTAATCCTACAACTGTATGACTTTGATTAAAACGAAGCAATTAATTAGTTTCTTTATATACAAAATATACGAACGAGAATGACAAACTTGAGGGTTCGAGTTTTAACGCGGTTAACGGCTCATCCTGAGCGGGAGCAAGAGCTAAAGAATACTCTGGTGCAATTTATGCAGGAGCGCTGTCAACAAGTGGGCTGTCACAACTGTGAATTACTGCATCACTTGACTAATGCGGCAGAGTTTATTCTGGTCGAGGAATGGGACGCGGAAGCGCGGATAAAGTCAGAGCTTGATTCTCAGCTTTTTGCCAGGTTAGGTGAGGCAGCAGCGGAACTCTTTATCGAACCCCTTCAAATTCATTGGTACGAAGTGATACCCCCTCAATCTTGTACTGAAACCCAGTAGCGAATATCTACTCATCACAAGCTTCAGGGGTGGGATTTCTGGCGTAACTGTCGGACTCACTTCTTTTCACCCATCGGCTCAGTTGCGGCTGGCATGACTAGCTTCAGTCTTTCCACAATCCTTACCGCCTGTTCGTGAAAGCGAATATCTCGCCAGAGGAGTGCGTACTTTAGCACGGCATGACAGCATTTCTGTATTCCTTAATACGGCATAGCGTTACAACGCTTTATGCTAATCACAGAAATTCCCGCATTTTGGGTTATTAACCGCTTGGACTGTCGTATGCAAACCGCCAAGGGCAATGTTTTGCTGCCCGTCTCCCGCATTCTCCTGGTCGAAGATGACACACACCACTGCCACCTGCTCGAAACTAGCCTGCGACAGGAAGGCTTTGATGTCATTGCCTGTCTAGATGGGCTAGAGGCGCTAAACTGTGCCCGCTCCATGCCTGCTCAAGCCCGTGACACTGCCTTTGATCTAATGATTTTGGATCGCACTCTACCGCGTCTCAATGGGCTAGATGTCTGCCGCTTGTTGCGGCAAGAGGGCAATTATATTCCGATTGTGATGATGAGCGAACAGGCGGACGAACACGATAAGGTGATCGGGCTGGAGCTTGGTGCCGATGAGTACCTGTCCAAACCCTTCAGCAATCGCATCCTGATTGCCCGCTGCCGAGCGCTGTTGCGCTATTGCCAAGCGATATATCAACCCAAAAATCCCGCCAAGGTGCTGAAGTTTAAGGATCTGGCGCTGTATCTTGAGGAATGTCGAGCAACGCTGAGTGAGCAGGAGTTACAACTGTCGCCAAAAGAGTTTGCCTTATTGCGAGAATTCCTACAAAGCCGAGGACGGATACTGTCGCGAGACAATTTGCTGGAGCGGGTCTGGGGTGATGATTATTATGGCGATACCAAAACGGTAGATGTGCATATCCGTTGGCTGAGGCAGAAGCTAGAATGCGATCCGAGCAATCCGGAGTACATTACAACGCTGCGAGGGTTCGGTTATCGGCTGGGATAGGGCACTTTGAGCAGGGATCCCCACTTAGCTTTTGACTCACAAACTTCTGTGCTTCTTCTGCGGACTTTTTTTTTCTCTTTTTCTCTTTATTCTTTCCTATATACAAAACTGGCTAACTGGCTAACCTTAAAACGGAAAAGTACAGACAGTAAAAGGATTATGAGTGGGTTAGCCACCTCAAAAACTGACTAAAACTGGCTAACAACTGGCTAACCCATGTTGATCGACCTGGGAGAAACGATCGACAGATTGACGGGATTCTTTGTTTGAAAAATGAACACGATTGCGCCTAATCTGGGAACTCTAAACCCGTCCCATATCCCCAGCGGCAATGGAAGAAATCGATTTGTTAATGAACTCTGATCCCGCGATCGCTCCTTACAAGTGCGATTTACAAAATTTGTAATGTCAATCGCTACAGATGAGTGCCTAATCTGGAAACCCTAACCCCGTCCCTCATGCCAGCGGCAATGGAAGAAATCGATTTATTAATGAACTCTGACCCGCGATCGGTATGGGCGAGATCGAAGCTTGGTTACTCCTGGTGTGAAACTGAGGATGAATTAGAAAAACTCTGAGATTTGGAAGTTGTTCTGTAATTGGCATCAGCAATCAAGCAGAAAACATTACATTGATGCCATTCTTCCCGATAATTCCATCACGGCTTTGAGTAATTCTGCTGGGTTCACGGGCTTGGGGACGTGGATTTGGAATCCTGCATCCAGAATCTGGACACGATCGCTTTCGGCAGCATAGGCGGTTAACGCTCCTGCTGGGATTTTTCCGCCCTGTTCTTGAGATCGGGCGCGGACTTGATGAATTAAGGCATAGCCGTCTTCCTCTGGCATACCGATATCACTGAGTAACAGATCCGGTTTAAGGGCTTGCAAGTGTTGTAATGCTTCGTGGGTAGAAGTGGCGGTTATGACACTTGCACCGTAATGTTCTAAGGCTGCTTTCAAAAACTCGCGGGTGTCTGCCTCATCGTCTACGACTAATACTGTGAGTCCCTTGAGATAGAAAGCTGTATTTTGAGCCGTTTGATCTTGAATGGAAAACTTATCGGGTTCAACCCAAACCGACGGTGATAACAGCAGAGGCAGTCGAACCGTGAAGGTTGTGCCCTGTCCTTCTCCTGGGCTGGCAACCGAAATCTGACCACTGTGCAGTTCCACCAGATTTCGCACGATCGCGAGTCCTAGCCCTAAGCCGCCCTGTGATCTAGTTGTGGTGGCATCAGCTAGGCGGAAGCGATCGAACACATGGGGCAGAAAGTCAAAACGAATGCCTTTGCCCGTATCGATGACTTGCAGTTGAGCGAAGGAGCCGACTTGCTCTAAACGAACCGTAACCTGTCCCTCTTCAGGGGTGAATTTAATCGCGTTCGTCAGCAAATTCCAAACGATTTGTTGCAACCGATCAGGATCACCAGAAATAAAATCGAGATCGAGGTTGAGCAAACATTCCAGTTGGATGGATTTGGCATTGGCAGCGGGGCGAACCGTGTCTAACGCTGCTTGAACACTGGGAATCAGATTGGTCGGACGCAGATTGAGGCGCATCTGTCCCTGAATGATACGCGAAATATCCAGCAGGTCTTCAATTAACTGGGTTTGCGCTTGGGCATTGCGTTCGATCGATGCTAAGGCTTGCTCTACTTTTTCGGGCGGCAATTGGCGCGTTCGCAGCAAGCGTGACCAACCTAGGATTCCATTCAGGGGAGAGCGCAACTCATGGGATAAGACTGCTAAAAATTCATCCTTCATCCGACCTGCTTTTTCCAGTTCGAGGCGAGCATCTCGTTCTTTTTGGAGTGCCTGTGCCCGTTCTTCGATCACTAATTTTTGGTCATGAATATCGGTACAAGAGCCGAACCATTTAAGGATTTGACCCTTTTCATCTCGTAACGGAAAGGCGCGTCCTAAATGCCAGCGATACTCTCCATTCTCGCCACACCGTAAACGGTACTCAATGCCATAGGTTTGCCCAGTTCGCAGAGAATTTTGCCAGATTTCGATCGTGCTTGGCATATCATCAGGATGGATAACGCTTTGCCATCCTTCGTCTCGGGCTTGTTCTAACGTCGTTCCGGTGTAGTCGTACCAGCGTTGATTGAAGTATTCGTGGTAGCCATCTGTCCGAGTAATCCAAAAGATTTGTAGCATCGTGTCGGCGAGGGTGCGAAAGAGGAATTCGCTCTCGCGCAAGGCTTTCTCAGTCTGTTTGCGTTCGGTGACATCTAGGAAGGCACCGATCACCCCACGAATCTTGTTCGATTTATCTCGCAGGGGTACCGCACGACCATAGATCGAGCGCACATCGTTCTCGCTAAATACGAACTCAAATTCCCCTTCGTGCGCTTGTCCCGTCCGTCCTGCATGTTGCATCGGTAACTCGCCCGGGGGAATGTCTTGCCCATTTTGTTGAATTTTGAAGGGAAACGGATATTTGCCATCGGGGGGTGTGGCGGTCATGACGGCATCGAATGGCAGTCGCATCAGTTCATAGGCAGTGCGGTTGGGTGTCATGTGATGGCATTGCGGATCCTGGGCGATCCAGACCGCAGCCGGAACCGTTTCCATGAAGGTCTCTAGTTCTTCAGCTCGTGCTTGAATGATTGCCTGACTTTCCTGGAGGGCAGCGTCTGCTTGTTTGCGGTCTGTGATATCGCCATTAACGCCCACCATCCGCAACGGCTTGCCTGCCTCATCATAGAAGACCTGTGCTCTGGCATGGAGCCAGCGAATATCTCCGTCTGGTCGAATGATGCGCCAATCTGTAAAAAGCTCTCCTGTGTTCAATGACTGTCGTACATCGGCTTCTGCTTGAGCTAAATCGTCGGGGTGAACTCGGCTTGCCCAGGCTTCATAACTGCCACTAAATTCTCCTGGCTTTAGACCGTAAAGGGTTTCTAGCTCTTTCGACCAAATATTTTCATTCGTCTGGATATTCCATTCAAAGCAACCAATGTTGGCGACAGTTTGGGCTAAATCCAATCGCTCTTTTTTTCGTTGTAAGGCTGCTTCAGCCTGTTTGCGGGCAGTGATGTCGCTCACAGTGCCAATGAACCCAGAGCAATTTCCAGTCTCATCGATCAGGGCAGTGGCTTGACCACTCACCCAGACGATCAAGCCATCGGGATACTGAAACCGATATTCCAGGCTAAATTCTTTACCAGATTCAACTAGGGCTTGCCACTGCTCAAACATAGACTCGCGATCGTCGGGATGCAGTGCCTTGGCCCATTCTTCCCCGATTGCTTGTTCAGGCGTGAGTTGGGTGATCTCGCACCATCGATCGTTGACATAGGTACAGTGACCCGCAGCGTCAGTGAGATAAATTCCAACAGGTGCACAGGTGCAAAGTGTGCGAAAGCGTTGCTCGCTCTCTCGCAAAGCGGCTTCCGTTTGCCAAAGATTTTTCAGGGGATGGACTGCGTTGGGGTGTGGTGCTTCGACAGCCTGCTGAACGTTTTGGGGGTGAGGCTCAGTGTTTTGGGATTGGCTTTTTTGTTGTTCTAGTTGTTCCAGCTGTTGACGCAAGTGGGCAATTTCTTCGAGAAGTTGCTCTCTTGTCTTCCCTGAGTCTTTCATACACAAGTCCTGTGTAGCGCAATGTGCAAAATCCTATTTATACAGAGAAAGAATACGGCTGATTTTTTAACTCTTCCACTTTAAAACGCGAAACCAAACTGTGGTGGATGAAGCACTAAATATTTTGCAATACGATTTGATATTCCTAGTGTAGAGACGACAGGAGGATGCTTAAAGGCATGCCCTATCAAGTTGATCTTTGAGCGCACCAGATCCGGAAGCCTCCTGGGAAAAGGGTTGGGGATGAGGGAAAACCATACTTGCATTTAGCAACGCTGAAAATTATTACTCTGACAAATACAAAGACGGGTAGAGCGCGAGAAATTGAGATGCGCCCAGTGTTAGTAGAGATTCTGTCCGGTGCAAATCTTCCGACAAAGGGCTATTTGTTCCCGTCGAGCCGTAGCGCAGGTTATATCACTCGTCAGGCTTTGGATAAGGAACTGAGAGAAGTTTGTGAAGCGTTGGAATTGCGCGGCGTTGGAACACATTCATTCCGTCGGTCGCTGGCGACGTCGCTGCATAGCAAGGGAGTCCCGATTAAAACGATCGCGTCAATTACGGGACACGAATCCCTAAATGAACTCTCTCGATATTTGGAAGTCACCCTAGATCAGCGGTGATCTGCAATCATGCAGTTGCGCTGAATTCTCGATCACGGATGGGTGAGGCCCTATCCGTTACTTCCGAGGCTGTAGCGATCGCTCGAATCTAGCAACGTCTGAGGAGTTTGCTAAGTCCAAGAAGTGTAGGGTCTGGTACTGAGCCTCAGCCAAATCGTTTCTCCAATCATGCCAACAGCCCCAATAACCGCGCTGAAAAGTTTGTATTTCCCTACTATGAAGTCAGCGTCCTCTCAATCCGACGGTCAGGGATGAGCCACATCACGGCGACCAAAACGTATACCGCGCAAGCGATCATGGGGTTGATAAAAGCAAACAAAATTGCTAGAGCATAAAAAATTAACGATAGTTTGCCTTTAACGTCCCGACCCAACGCGATCGCAAGCATGGAATCTTGACCGTGATGGGCAATCAGAATGCGAGTCAGGACGAAGTAGGCGATGGCGTTGAATAATAAAACTGCACCATAACAGGCAACAGGTACAGGAGCAAAGTTCTCGCCCATCCAGCTTGTCACGAAGGGGATGAGCGATAACCAAAACAGCAGATGCAGATTTGCCCAAAGCGTACGACCGTTGACGTGCCGAACCGCTTGAAGCAAGTGATGATGGTTGTTCCAGTAGATACCGAGATAAATAAAACTCAGCACATAACTCAGAAAGACCGGAATGAGTGGGCGCAGAGCGGCTAGATCCGTTCCATGCGGCGTTTTGAGTTCTAAGACCATAATGGTAATGAGGATAGCGATCACCCCATCGCTGAAGGCTTCTAGTCTACCTTTTCCCATCAGTGTTACACTCCTTTTCGCTCGTTATTCAACCACTCTAATGAATTGCATCTCGATTTATTAAACCTGAGTTCGGGATAAGGAATTGCCGAAGAGCTTGATTTCTCGTACCTTTTGGATCTGATGACTGCGAAGCCATTGTCAATAAGGCTAACAGATGCGATTGTTCTCAATTGGAAAAGTCTATTGAGAACAATATGTAAGGCAGTAGTCCGGCTAAATCCTGTCCCATCGAGCTTCCAGCATTTAGCTTAACCCGAACTCAGGTTAGTTAAGTTGACGTACCCATTTGCCTGGTTCTTCGACTTCTGTACCCTATCTGCGGACTACTACTTTCTTCTTATTCTCCACTCTATTTTCATAAATATAGAAAACTGGCTAACTGGCTAGCTCAAGAAAGCTAAAATTCCCACTGTGTAAAGACTTTAAGCGGGTTAGCCAGTCTTCAAGGTGCCTAAACTGGCTAACCTAGCAGGGGTTTTTAGGAGGCTGAAACGCCTGCCCCGTATGGCGGTTAGCCAGTTTTTGAAGTGCCTAACCGAGCTGCTAAACTGTGCCAGAAACCGGGGCACGATCGCGGGTTAGCCACTACTTGCAATCTGATTGTCATCAAATCTCTGTTTCTGAGCACGATCGACCAGTCCCCACCCGCGCAGACTGCAATGGAAGAAACGATCGATTTCGTGTTGAATTCCGAGCCAGCGATCGCGCCCATGACGATCGAAGCATGGCTGATTTTGGCGTTCATGCTCACGCTAGTGGCTTGGGGACTTATGGGAGAGCGGCGCGATTCGTGATCCATTGGAGGTGCGATCGCTGGCTCAACTTGGGAATCCTGAAATTACTCTGATTTAAGGTTGCTATCCCGCCAGATTGACGGGATTTTTCGTTTGAGAATGAACAACTGGCGATCAACTAAAGGTGCGATCGTTCCTTAGATATGGGAATTCTTGAGCCATCCTCCTTTTAAGGCAGCGATGAATAAATTTCAGTGGCGCTCTCAATGGCGAATCAGGCGCGATCGTATCCCCCAAATGATTCTCGTCCTTGCGCTCGGTGCAATTCCCGTCAGCTTTGCCGCCGCGTGGGTAACTGACGAGTTTCGACTATGGCAGGCAGGCGGGAAATGGTGCGTTCAGATTGCACCGAGCGGTGAAGAAAGAATTCTCTACGGTTCCGAATGCAGCGGTTTTAGATAGCGCTGGCTTGAGCTTAGGCGGAATTTCTTGTTCTGGCTTCCCGTTTGATGAACTGTTCCAAATCTTCACGGGTGAGCGCAACGATCACGGTATCAGTCTTGGTAGAAACCTGCTTCAAGAATTCAAGCGATTCGATCGCAATGTCGATCGTCATTTGCTGGGCGGCTGATAGCGGGGCGGCTTCAGGTTGGTGCATTCTGGATGTTCCAAAAAACGGAGGTTTAAGATAAGGCTAACGTTCCGCCTCACCCGCCGCTAGTAAGCTCTTGGACTCAACCAACCAATGTTATGCGGTCGGTGTGCAGGCGGATTGTTAGGCATGAAGCGCAGTTATTAAGTGAGATTCAGCCCCCCATCTGAAATTAAAATCTCTCCTGTCAAATAGTGGCTCGAAATCAACATCGAAGCCACTTGCGCGATCTCCTCAGGTTGTGCCCCCCGTCCCATTGGAGATCGCTCTTCCCATAGCTTTCGGGCTGCTGTCCAATTTTTGCTCATCGGAGTCTCTACTAAACCTGGTGCGATCGCATTCACACGAATTTGGGGGGCAAGACTCAATGCAAGCAGCTTTGTCATGTGGTTTAGAGCCGCTTTACTTGCAGAATATGGGATTGAGGCTCCTTTTGGGCGAATCCCAGCATGAGAACTAATATTGAGAATGCAGCTAGGACATTCACGACTAGAGGACTGACGTAGTGCATCTTCAGCCTCTGCGATGAGTGTCCAAGGTGCAATGACGTTGACTTCGTACAGATCGCGCCAAATCTCTGGTGTCGCTTCTTTGAGGGATGTATGTGGAATTGTGGCACTAATCCCTGCATTATTGACCAACACATCTATTCGCTGGTGATGCGATAAGACTCTAGCAATCAAATCACGAGCCTGACCCTGATCGGACAAATCAGCTTGGAAATAAGATGCACTGGGATACACTGTCGCCAATGACTGCCCAACTGACACCGATGACCTGGAGTGAAAAACAACAATAAACCCATCTTCGGCAAGCCGCTTTGCGATCGCCATCCCAATTCCTGATGTCGAACCCGTCACCAGTGCAACTCTCTTTTCGCTTCCCTTTTCAGTCACAATCTGACACTTCTCATCTTCCTTGAGTTTAATTCTGCCTAACGACCAAGCTCACCGGACGCAGACAACCTCTCGACCAACCAATCTCATCGTTCCGGTGCAGCAACTTGTTAGGTGGCGACTTTACGCTACCAATTCATAACAAGCGGCAACTGAGGTCGGAAATCTACCTGTTTCCCCTGCATTTCTCCATCAAACCCAAGCTCTATACAGTACTCTGCTCCTCCTCGTAGCTTTATCTGATTGGTATCAACCACTGCTTGAAGTTCGGGTGACAAACTATTTGCAGCAGGACTGACCAACTCTACACGAGTAATTTCGCGTAAACCAATACCATGATCTAGAGGTTGTGACTTCTCAACAGGATATCGATCTGGACGTTGACCAAATGGAGTCTGGAACAGCCATGGCTCAGTCAACACATCACTATTCTTTCCCACCTCAATACTCATTGTTTTAGGCAAATAAGGTGGGCGATATGCCCAACTGGAAAATGCAACTGTGTCACCAATGACCGGGCGCAGACAGATCCCAAATGGACATGCACCATCGTTCCGATGCGTCCATCGCTCCCAAAGACGAGTGGAACGGATTAGCTCAGACCTTGCCTCTTCTGGATCATGAATCCACAACAACTCCAACATTGCGTTATGAAAAAAGAAACGGCGATTAGTTGTGCCCTGCCCAGGATGCGTACTAGAGGTTCCCTCCACCAAACCGAATGATACTAGGCGCTCAGCTTCGTAAGCACCAATATCAGTCCAGATAAAGAGATGATCGAATTCAAATGTCATAGTTTCAGAGCCATCTGAGGATGGGCTTACTCAACGTCCTAAGTTTAATGAATCCAACAGACACGTTCCAAGCACCGCCAACACCAATGACTCAAGCCAGCTAACGACCTGAGCTGAACCGCCCTGAGTAAAGGCTCGATGCCCAGAAAAATCATCATCCTGGGGGCAAATACGGGGGCTGGAAAATCTGTTCGGATTAGCGAGGATTTAATTCGCGAGTGGATCGCTCAAGGCGGAAACGTTATTGTCCTGGGGATGCTGAATTCTCTCGGCTTTCAGAATGCGAAACGCTTCGATATTCCCCATATTGGGCATTACAATCTTGCTGATCCTGATCAGCGAAAAGCCTTCTATAACGATATTTCATATCGCCCTAGACGAGGCAAATCAATGCTTGGAGCAGCTGCTCTTTGGCGGGACGCTCGGAGATAAACAGCCTGCAATATTGGAGCGATTTAGCGAAATTGCAGCGAAGGCGAGTCAGAATGGCGCGATCGTGGCAGCAGAAGCTGAAGTATACGATCGCTCGATTAACTTCCTCAAAGCAGTTTCAGGCATTGAAGAAACGCAATATTTCAAGCATTGGCGCAATTCCGCCCCGTGGAATATCCGGATCGGCTCCGGCAATTTGTCGGGCTTTCTGCCGTCCCTGGGCGACCCGCTCGGCGCGAATGGCGAGCCGATCAGAAAATTTCTATATGTCACCTCATCCCAGAAAAACGCTCGAATCGTAAAGCGCATCTATCGTCTGCGTTATCCGAATAAGCGCATTGAGCGCATCGACTCGGAGACAAATCGAGAAGGGGCATTCGATTCATTTTTCGATGATCCAACAGCCTACTTGCAAGAAGCAGATTTGGATATTCTGATCCTTTCCCCTTCAGCAAGAACAGGGGTTTCGATCGAGTGGGAAGGCTTCTATGCTTATCTACCCGAATTGTTCTTGAACGCTTTCATCTGTGCATCCACAGCATTCATGTAGCCCTGATCCTGCAAAATGCTCTGCGGCAGTAGATTTGCCTTGATCGCCACTTGTACCACATCATTTGCCGTTAGAGTTCCTTGGTTACATCCATCCGCAAAGGCTCCATAGCTACGCAAGCCCTGCGCCCGGAGACGACCTTGGTATGCAGCATACACTAAGTCATACGGCGTTAGAGGCGGAACGGCTGCCGCTGTCGCAACGGGAGCAGTCGTTGCATTCGTCGGGGTTGATTCTGCTCGCACGATCGGCATCGGAAGCAGAACAGTAGTCAGGAGCAGTCCCAGCATGAGTTTCCAATGATTCATGTCCTTTCTCCTAAGCATTCGTTGAGTTAGCGCACGTGTTAGCGAGCTAGTTTTACAGCTTAGAGGATGTCTCAGCCGTTGAAAAGTGGTCAGAACACTAAAGCCATCCTCTCAAGGTTTGAACAATGGAAGAATCTTTAGTCGATCTATTAGTGAACTCTGAACCCGCGATCGCGCCCATGACGATACGATCGAGGCATGGCTGATTCTGGCGTTCATGATTGGGCTAGTGGCTTGGGGACTTATGGGAGAGCGGCGTGATCCGGGAAGATGATCTTAGGTTGGGGATGCGATCGGGCTGAATACTTCAGAGAATTGAGTCGCGTTCTAGACATGTGGGTCAGCGTGATTGAATGGCTCTTCTGACGGAAATCTTTAGAAAGCCAGCCACAGGTATCAGACGACAGCATTTGTTCTGTGCTGCCTTTTGCTCAATGTTTTTGATCGGGGTGCAATTTTTTTCGATTTAGAGCACGCTAGGAATAGGTCGTATTGGGGGAGAACACGATGAATCTGCATCCTGCTCCTTGCACGCGTGAGCGACGATTTTCCATAGGACAATCAATTACGGCAGCGCCTCTCCAAACTGACCCACTTCGTTGGAAGCGAAGATTCGTTTGTCTGCAAGAAGAGCAGCAACAGCGGCATGATTGAGTGGTCGCGAGAAGATGTAGCCTTGCCCGTTCTCACATCTGAGAACCTTAAGTTGAGCTAATTGTTTTTTCGTCTCCACACCCTCTGCAACCACATCCATTCCTAAATTCCAAGCCAAGTTAACCACCGTGCGAATAATTTCCATCTTTTCCAGGTCGTCTTCTACGTTGGTGATGAAGGAGCGATCGATCTTCAGCGTATCCACAGGAAAACGATGCAAATAGCCTAAAGAGGAATATCCGGTACCAAAATCATCCATGGAGAGATGAATGCCCAAGTCTCTCAATCTTTGAAGCATTACGACAGCAGCATCCGCGTTTTCCATCACCGTGCTCTCGGTGATTTCCAGCTTCAAACATTGAGCACTAAGCCCCGTTTCCTGCAAAATCTGCTGAACTTGGTTGACTAGATCCGGTTGAGCAAACTGTCTACTAGAAACGTTGACACTGATAGTCAGGGGTGGCTCTGTCGGGAACTGAAGTTGCCATTCCTGCATTTGACGGCATGCTTCTCGCATCACCCACCAACCCAGAGGAATAATCAATCCAGTCTCTTCAGCAATGGGAATAAACTCGGATGGCATAATCAAACCGCGTTTAGGATGCTGCCATCGAACCAAGGCCTCAAACCCTTGAACTTTGTCAGTTCTGATGCAGACGATCGGCTGATAATAGAGCTGAAATTCTTGATTTTGCAGGGCACGCCGCATGTCATTCTCAATGTGTAGCAGTGCGACGGCAGAATCGTGCATCGAAGGATCAAACACTTGGTGACGGGCGCGACCGAGTGCTTTTGCACGGTACATTGCAGTATCAGCGTCTCTTAGCAGGTCTTCCGGTCGCTCATAGTTTGTTGTTGTGCTGAGAATAATCCCGATACTTGCAGTGGCGAAAATTTCCTGAGTATTGATATGAAAGGGGTGCTTTAGCGTCTGCTGTACATGCTCAGCGATTTCAGTAGCCTCCTCATCATCCTGAATGCCATCGAGCAAAATCACAAACTCATCCCCACCGAGACGGGCAAAGGTATCATCCGGTCGTAAGCAGTCGCCCAGTTTTTCAGCAATGGCAACTAAAAGCTGATCGCCGACCATGTGACCCAAACTATCATTAATCACCTTAAAGCGATCAAGATCGATAAACAGAACTGCGAAAAGGTAATTCTCATGCCGCTTAGACAACTGAATCACGTGTCTCAAGCGCTCCATAAACAAAATGCGATTCGCTAAACCTGTGAGGGAATCATGTAAAGCATCATGCAATAGCTGTTCTTCAGCCTGCTTACGCTCGGTAATATCTGTTTGGGATCCCACCATCCGGTAAGCTTTGCCATTTTCGTCCCGGACGACGAAGCCCCGGCTGAGCATCCAAAGATGCCGCCCATCCTTGTGTAGCAAACGATGCTCACTTTCAAACTGCGTTATTATTCCCTCAATGCAAGCCGCAATCTCTTGATGAACTTTCAACGCATCATCGGGATGAATGCGATTCAGCCATTCATTAGGATGATGCGCAATTTCGTTGTCTTCATACCCCAGCATTGCTTTCCAGCGGGATGAGAAAAAGGTTTGGTTTAGGGTTAAATTCCAGTCCCATAGTCCATCGTGTGTCCCTTGAATTGCTAGGGCATACCGCTCTTCACTTTCGCGCAATGCCGCTTCGGTCAGTTTATTCTCTGTGATATCTAAAACCGAGCCCTCGTAGTACAGCACTTGGTCGTTAGCATCCCGCACGACTCGGGCAGTCTCCGAAATCCAAATCACGCTACCATCTTTGCGATAGACTTGTGATTCAAACTTCTTGATTACATCCTGCTGCTGCAATAATGCTGTAAATTCTTTGCGACGATTTCGATCAACATACAATTGATGTTCGATGTCGGGCAAAGCGACGAGCAGTTCCTCCGGTGATTCGTAACCATAGATCTGAGCTAGAGCGGGATTCGCACTGAGATAGTGCCCATCTGGAGTGGTTTGAAAAAGCCCAGTTATGGCATTCTCGAAAATGCTGTGATACTTCTCCTCAACTTGCTGTAAGGCTGTCTCAGCACGTTGACGTTCCGAGAGAAATAAGGCTAACCGTTGCACTAATAGAAGAATGATGCCACCACCGATGAGCCCAATGACGAGTAGAGAAATCGTGAGATAGTTTAGGCTTTTCTTGCCTTGGTGATAAATCTCGCGGGGAGTATCAACTCGCAATAGCAGTGCTGGTTGACGGTAAATATCAGTCAGCAGAACATACCCCTCGATCGTCTGTTCACTCACGGGGCGGACTAGAATTGGGGCTCGGGTTGTCAAAGCAGGACGCACTGCTTCAAAATCTTCGGGTAGGTTGCCTTGCAGCTGCTGGACGGTAAGCTGCGATCGCATCACGTCAGAGAGCCGCTGAATCGTATTGGCATCTAAATAGCGACCAAAAATTAACACCCCCCGGATTGGTCCTTTACCTTCACTTGTCAGAATGGGTCTCGATGTAATTAACATCGGACCGGATGGCAATAATATGATCCCTGATAAGTTAGTGCCGCGAAGGGGTTGCTGAAGCAGTGGATCTTCAGTGGAAAGATGTTGTAAAACTTTGGGTGGGATGGGTAACTTGCGTTTGTGTTGTTGATCGAATCCCGTTCCGAAAACGACTTGCCCTGAGGGTTGGACAAGCAGTGCTAAATCTACCTTCAAATTTGCCAGTGCTTCTGGAACGAGATTGGATTTGATGTAGTTGAGGTTGCCATCTTGAACGAAGGTGTAGGTATCATCCCAGGAAGACCAGTCTGCAAAACGGCTGCTGAAGTTCTCTTGAGTTTGAGTAAAGACACTTAAAACTCCCTGAATAGACTGACGCGTACTCCGAGCTTCTGCATCGCGAACATGTCGCATCAAAATAGTCGATGAGACCGTGTACACGGTACTTAGTAACCCGAGAAAGGTAATGCCAACGATAAGTAGAGTCTTCTTGGGAGCGATCATGTATTCACTTTCAACTCTGCGTCCAACAGTTTTATAAAACAAGCTTGGGTCTCTTTCATCCACATGAGCTGAGATTCTTTAGGAGTGCTGACTTAACCAGCACAATAGTTCACACTTAACTTGACCAGAGCCTAAGTGTTAAGCCATTGCTGAAGCTCTATCAGACCAGAAGTCATTGAGTTGATCTCCCACAATTCATGAGAGTTCCACTTTGCGTTGTTTTACTCAGATTTCCCCAGAGGACGCAAAATTAACGTGAGCCTCCAGAGCGATTGCAAAAGGGCAATCGCTCATTCGGTGCGAGGGTTTGCTGAGAAAAGTGAGGGTGAGTTGAAGACTCAACCGCTGACCTTGCTTCTGATGCAACCCGTTTGCCCGGTTCTTCGACCTCTGTTCCGGGTAATCCCACTACAACAATTCCTGGCAATCCCCCCGCAACATCGACTTCAACGCCGACTTTTACGGCATCGATTCCAATGAGTGACGCACTCCAAACCCTTGCCAGCATTCTTTACCTCAGTTTTTACCTCTCGGTAGAGTACCCTGCATTCTGCGGTAAAGCGCGATCGTGAGACAGGATGCTCACGAGATCCTGTGTTGTAAATGGCTTTTGCAAAAATCCCTGAAAGCCATGTGCTTCTGCTTGGGCAACGACCTCTGTAGAAGCGACTCCGCTCATGGCGATCGCATACAGTTGAGGATTCCACTGCCGCAGAAGGGGTAACGTGGCAAATCCATCCAGCGATGGCATCATCAAATCGAGCAAAACCGTGCGAATTTGAGTTTTGTATTGCGTCAAAAGCTCGATCGCGGCTAAGCCACTCGCAGCGGTCAGCACTTGGTAGTCGTAATCGAGCAGTGTGGCTTGCACAGTTTCACAAATGGCTGCTTCGTCATCGACAATCAAAATTAGGGTCTGTTCACCAGATAACGGTTTGGAATCCAGCGGGGCGGGGGGTTCGATCGTAGAAGTGGCAGGTAGATAAATCTTGAACTGACTGCCTTGATCGATTTGGCTGTGAACATCGACAAATCCGCCATGGCTTCTGACAATGCCGAGCAAAGCGGAGAGTCCTAAACCTGTGCCTTTGCCAATGTCTTTGGTGGTGAAAAAGGGGTCGAAAATTCGCTGAAGATTGTCCGGAGTGATGCCGCTTCCCGTATCCGTCACTGTAACCAAAACGTAAGCCCCGACTTGGGCTTCCAGATGCAAGCGAGCGATCGCGGCGTCGATCGTGACATTCTCAGCTTTAAGCGTCAGCGCTCCGCCGTCGGGCATCGCATCGCGAGCATTCACGCACAGGTTCATTAGGATTTGATGGATCTGAGTGGCATCGCCTGTGATTGGCCAAAGGTCGGGTGCGATGTCTGTGTGAAGGTCGATCGATTTTGGAAAGGTGGGCTGAATGATGTCCTGAATTTCGCGCAGGACGTGACGGAGTTGTAGGCTGACTCGTCGTCCCTCAATGCCTCGCGCAAACGCCAGAATTTGCTTCACGAGATCGGCTCCGCGTCGGGCACTGGTTTCGGCAGTGGTGAGCAGAACGCGGTTTTGGTCGCTGAGATTGGGAAGTTTGAGCGGAAGCAGTTGAGTGACTGCCAGAATTGGAGTCAGAATGTTGTTGAGATCGTGAGCAATTCCGCTTGCTAGGGTTCCGAGGCTGTCGAGCCGTTGCGCTCTGAAAAACTGGGCTTCAAGCTGTTTTTTCTCGGTGATATCCATGTGAATTCCCAGCATTCGTGGCGAATTCAGCTCTGATGCAAAGACGCTGCTTTGAACGGCGATCCAACGAATGCTGCCGTTGGGATGCAGGATACGGAATTCGATGTCGAGTCCGTGGAACTGCGCGATCGCACTTTGGCATTCTTGCTCGATTTTGGCGCGATCGTCCGGGTGAATCAACGCAATCCAATCGGCAGCAGTGCCACCAAAACTATGAGGTACTAAGCCGTAAAGCGCTTCGACCTCGCCTGTCCAAGCCATTGCCTGGGTGTGGAGGTTCCATTCAAAGCTGCCCATTTTTGCGGCTTTTTGTGCGAGTTCTAGCCGCTCTTGGATTTTCTGAGCACGATCGATTTCTTGTTGCAGCCGCTGATTTGCCGTTTCCAGTTCTCTTGTCCGTTCTTGGACGCGATGTTCAAGAATATCGTTTGCTTCTCGGAGCGCTTCTGCTGCTTGTTTGCGCTCGATCGCATATCGAATGGAGCGAATAAAGGTATCCGGATTAATCTGCCGTTTCACGAGATAATCCTGAGCGCCGTGTCGGACGGCGTGAATGGCAAGCTGATCGTCGTTTGTGTTGGTCAGAACCACGATCGGGAGATTGGGAGAATGCCGCAGCATCGTATTCAGCGAATCGAGTCCCGCACTATCTGGCAGCGTGAGATCCAGCAAGACAACATCGAATGCCTCAGATTCCAGCAGCGCGATCGCTTCGCGCATTCGCTGCACTGGGACAAGCTGAAATCGGCATTCGATCGTGTGCTTTAGAATCTCTTGCAACAGTCGCGCTTCTGCTGCATTGTCTTCGACCAGTAGCACTTTGACACAGGGACGCTGTTCTAAGTGGGACTCTGTCCGACTTTGATCGGTAATGTGGCGGTGTCTAGCCAAAACTCTTCAATCCCCCGAATGATTTTGAACAACTGGCTCAGATTGCGGGATTTGGCGATATAGCAATTCACGTGCAGATCGTAGCTCTTATGAATGTCTTCCTCATTGCGCGAGGTCGTCAGCACAACGACGGGAATGTGCTTCAGCAACGGATCAGCTTTGATCTCGGCGAGCACTTCCCGTCCATCCTTCCTCGGCAAATTCAAGTCCAACAGAATCAGGTCTGGGTAAGTTTCCTGACTCTGAAGGAGTTGCATTGCTTCGACCCCATCCCGCGCCACAATAACTTCACATTCAGTTGCGGTGCTTTTGAGCGCTTCCTGGATAAGCCGAATATCGCCTCGGTTATCTTCGATTAAAAAGATAGTTTTTCTTTTGTCCGATCGCATGGCTGGGATCTCGTCCTCCAACGGGGATGGTGAAGTGAAAAGTCGCGCCGTGACCGATTTCCGATTCGACCCAGATGCGTCCGCGATGGCATTCGACAATCTTTTTACAGATGGCTAATCCCATGCCTGATCCGGGATACTCATCACGGGTATGTAACCGCTGAAAGATCACGAAAATACGATCGTTAAATTGCGGCTCGATGCCGATACCGTTGTCTCGGACTGAGAAGAGCCAAGCATCTTCCTGTCGCTGAACGCCAATATGAATGTGTGGCGGCTGATTGCCCTTGAATTTGATCGCATTCCCAATCAAATTTTGGAACAGTTGCATCAATTGAGTCCCGTCTGCCACAATTTGCGGCATTGGATCAAAAGTAATCTGAGTTCCAGTCTCGGCAATGCGTCCACGCAAATTACTCAATGCATGATTCAGAGCCGTTTCCGCATCGGTGAGTTGCCATTCAATACCTTTGAGATCGACTTTTGAATACACCAAAACATCATCGATCAAGGTCTGCATTAAGCTCACACCTTCGACCGCAAAATCGATGAAATCCGTGGCATCTTGATCGAGGGAGTCGTGGTAGCGCATTTCGAGCAGTTGCACATAGTTTGCAACTTGATTCAGCGGCTCTTGTAAATCATGAGAGGCAACATAAGCAAACTTTTTCAGTTCTGCGTTCGATCGCTCTAAATCCTGTGCCAAGAGTGCCAATTCTTCCGCTTGTCGCAGCACGATGTTAACGATCGCTTTTCGTAATTCAAGGGTTGCTTGAATTTCAACGGGTTTCCACGGCAATGAATTCAGCCGAACCGTTTCTTTCCATAATTCAAACGACTTACGCGGACAGAGACGACGTTCATTGCCCACTTCTTGCAGTTCATACGCATGATTGGGATCACCCCCCCAATTCACGGTTTGGATCACTTCGGGGCGGAACCAAAGCACGTAGCTCCGTTTTGAAATGGGAATCGCTAATAATCCGCTAGCGACGTGCTTGAAGCGCTCTGCATCCGAATAAATAGCGGGTAATTCGCTAGTATAAAACACTTCGTCATCGACGTTTTTCGCCAGCCATTGCACTAAGTAATTTAGTTCTTCTTCGGATGGCGTTTGCCCGATCGTTGTCCAGCGTCCTCCAAAACAAATCGCAGCCCCTTTTGCATCTGCTAAATCCAATAAATTCAGCTCAGATTGAATTAAGCCATCAATAAAATTCTCCGCTTCAGACATTGATTCAATCAATGCAGAATGCACTCGTGCTAGGTGCATTCGATAGTGATAATCTGCGGCTTCTTCGCGTGTAGAAATTTCTGCAAAAATGACTCGACCTAAAAATTCGCAAGCCTTACGTAATTCGTAAGAAACGGCTTTCGGGGTGCGATGATGACAGGCAATTAATCCCCAGAGCTTTTGGTCTTTCATCAATGAAATGGTCAGCGATGCGCCTACGCCCATATTGTGCAAATATTCAGTGTGACAGGCGTAAGGACTCCGCAGAATTGATAGCGTTAAATCTGTCGGTTGCTGAGTGACAGGATTATGAGCAGGATAGAGCGAAACGGGTTCAGCATGAGCATCTGGAATCACACGAATCCAGTTTGAGACAAACATCTTACGCGCAGGCTGAGGAATGTCTGATTCTGGGAAATGCAAGCCAAAATAAGGCTCTAGTTCTTCGATTTTCTCTTCTGCAACGACTTCTCCGTGACCATCGCCATCAAATTTGTAGAGCATGACGCGATCGAACCCCGTCACTTTCCGAACTTCTTGCACAATAATCTGACAGAAATCTTGTAGATTTGCTGTTGCTTGTAGCTGATTAATCGAAGCTTTCGCAAGGTGATAGAAGCTTAAAAACGGAATGTTTTCTTGAGCTAATGCAGGCTCTAATTCCAACACTAAGAATCCATCTGCACTCCGATGAAACACTGCATCAAATACGGCGTAATCATCGCCTCTTTTTCTGATCCAAACTCTTGTCGGATTGATAAAGTCCAAATTATCTGCGGCTAATCCTTCCCGAAATCGCTCAACTTGGAATGAATCAAAGATTTCATCGATCGCTTTACCCAACAAATTGCTTGGAGCAATCTGAAGAGCAGAATTCGTATTTCCGCTCACTTGCAGAACAGTTAGATCAGGTTCCTGTAAGACAATTAGAATACCATGCGGCTGAATCTGAGTTAAGCGGTGAATTGAGGGTTGTTTCAAGCTGATTAAGCTACTGGGTTGCGCTTCCAAAGTGATATCGGTCATAGCTGTCCTTACGCCTAGGGCGCGAAAATATTGTGCTTTATGTGGGAGCTTTTCGACCGATGATGCAGAGTTCAAATCTTAAGCTGCCGCATTTCTATTTCTACTCTCAGTCAGCAGCATAACTTAGAAAACTAAGCCAGATTGTTAAATAAAACCGAAGTAATTTTATTTTGAGATCAATTGTTTTTACTTATCTGTATGCTCTGGAGAAATGAGCGCTCACTCTAATGGTAAAGTCACAATTCCTAACCAGAAATCTTTAATTCGTTGAATGATTTGTGATAATTGATCGCGATCCGAAGCTTTAATAACGTAGCTGTTACCTTGCAGCGTATAACTTTGGAAGATTTCTTCTTCTCGATCAGAGCTAGTCAAAATCACAACCGGAATTCGTCTCAGCTTCGGATCGGACTTTAATTCTGTTAATATCTCTTGCCCCGATTTTCCAGGTAAATTCAGGTCGAGTAAAATTAAATCAGGGCGCGGAGCTTCAGAATATTCGCCGCGACGCTGTAAGAAATTGATTGCGCTTGTGCCATCAGCGATCACTTTGACTTGAAAAGCATCTTGCTGAAACGCAGATTGAATTAAAAGCGTATGTTCTGGATTTTCTTCTAGCACTAGAATGAAACGTTCCACGAAAAATCTTCCTCGAATGTAGTCTTGCTAACTTTAGTAAAACATTCTCGATCGCGAACGCTTGGAAATTTGTTAACTTTTTCATATCAACAAGATTGATACAATATTCAGCGAACTGATTTTACTTGCCTGTATGAGCGACCCGACCGATACCATTTTCGGCAAAATCATTCGCAAAGAAATTCCGGCGGATATCGTTTACGAGGATAATCTAGCGCTGGCATTTCGCGACGTGAACCCGCAAGCGCCTGTTCATATTTTGGTGATTCCCAAGCAACCGATCGCCAAACTCTCGGATGCAGAATCTAAAGATCATGCCTTAATGGGGCACCTGCTTCTGACCGCTAAACGAGTTGCAGAACAACAAGGACTGACCAACGGCTATCGTCTTGTGATTAACACAGGTGAAGATGGCGGTCAAACCGTGTATCATTTGCACTTGCATATTTTAGGCGGTCGATCGCTGTCTTGGCCCCCCGGATAGAGGCGGTTTGCGCTACGATCGACAAGAGCGAATCGGAGGAAGGACAACGGTTTACACACGCCCTTTAGCTCGATTGATCGAGCAATTGCAGCACCTCCCTGGTGTTGGCCCCAAATCAGCCCAGCGCTTAGCTTTGCATCTGATCAAACGCCCCGAAGAAGAAGTGAAAGCTTTGGCGATGGCGTTGATGGAAGCGAAGCTACAGGTTGGGTACTGTTCTGTATGCGGTCATTTGTCGGCAGAACCTGTCTGCGAAATTTGTCGATCGCCCCAGCGTGATGCCAAAACGATCTGCGTCGTGGCAGATTCTCGTGATGTGATTGCGCTGGAAAAAACGCGGGAATATCGCGGGAAGTATCACGTTTTAGGTGGATTAATTTCGCCGATCGACGGCATTGGCCCGGAACAACTCAATATCAAGCAATTGGTTCGACGAGTGAGCCAGCAAAAAGTGGAAGAAGTCATTCTTGCCATTAGTCCCAGCGTGGAAGGCGAAACGACAACGCTGTATGTCGGTAGTTTGCTGAAGCCTTTTACCCGTGTGACTCGGATTGCCTTTGGTTTACCGATGGGCGGCGATTTAGAATATGCCGACGAAGTGACGCTGGCACGGGCACTCGAAGGCAGGCGCGAATTGGATTAAGTGCGATCGCCGATCAACTCTGAATCTTGATTGCCGAAAATTGCGTCTTGATGAGCGTAATATTTGTACTCCATCAGATTGCCAAACGGATCAACCAGGAAAAAGGTGCGGTGTTCGAGTGGAGTACCGAGAAAGCGCTGTTTTGGCTGTTGATAAAACGTCAGTTGTTTTTGCTGAGCGCGATCGAGCAAAGCTCTCCAGTCAGCTTCATCGGTAAACACAAGCCCAAAGTGACGCGGGTAGATGCCTGTTTGCGGTGCGATCGCATCAGGTGTAACGTGCGCGACGAGTTGATGACCGTACAGATTCAGAATCGCAGACTGTGCGTTTTCTCTCCCTAAACCACAGCCTAAACCATCTACGTAATAGCTTTTTGTCGTGGGAATATCGCGAACCGGAAACGCTAGATGAAACAGCACTGAAGACATAATCGCGTCAGCCATAGAAATGCCACAATTAATTATGGCGAATTTTTTCTGTGAATTATGCCCCCAATTGCTTCAGACTGGCTCATCGCGATCGTAGTCAACACGGTTCTGCTTGGAGTCGCTGCGATCGTTCCGAAAAAACTGCTCACTCCAGGTGGGCTGGTAAATGCTTGGATTTTAGGAGTCATCATCTGGGGCTGTCTCGGCTGGCAGGGCTATCTTCTAGTGATGTTCTATTTTCTCGTCGGATCTGGTGTGACCTTCGTGGGCAAGGCGCAGAAAGAAGAATTGGGGATTGCAGAAGCGCGATCGGGAGCCAGAGGAGCCGGAAATGTTTGGGGATCAGCGCTCGTTGGTGCAATTTGCGCGATTTTAGTCTTTCTGCTGTCCAATAGTGTTCTTCCGCCGTCGTTGCCTTGGGTTGTGTTGCTGCAATTAGGATTTGTCGCGAGTTTTTGTACCAAGCTATCCGATACTTGCGGCACAGAAATTGGGAAAGCGTATGGTCAACGAACGTTTTTAATTACGACATTGAAGCCGGTGCCGCGTGGAACAGAAGGAGCCGTGAGTTTAGAAGGCACGATCGCAGGTGTGATCGGCTCAATCGCGATCGCGATCGTCGGTTGGTTACTGGGATTAATCAGCCCGATCGGAGTTGTCATTTGTGCGATCGCGGCATTTGTGGCAACTACAATCGAGAGTCTGATTGGAGCCACGATCGAAGATAAAGTCCCATTTCTCACTCACGATGTTGTGAATATTTTGAATACCTTGATTGGTGCGATCGTCGCAATTGCGATCGGACTTGCGTTCTAAAATGGAGAACAAGTCTTCTAGGATGAACTTTGATCAAGCTCAATTTGAGGTGCGCTGTGAATGGGGTCAGCAGGGGGTTTTGCGGTTAGCGCCTATCAGTGATGTTGTCATTATTGTTGATGTTCTTTCGTTTTCGACTTGCATTGAGATTGCAAATCGTCGAGGCGCGATCGTGTTTCCGTATCAGTGGAAAGATGAATCTGCCAACGCATTTGCTCGATCCGTAGGGGCAGAAATTGCCGAAAAGCGTGGCAGTGGGAGGTACTCTTTATCTCCGACTTCGTTGCTTTTGATCGAGCCAGGAACTCGACTGGTGCTTCCCTCTCCAAATGGGTCTTCTTTAAGTCGTATCACAGGCACAACTCCGACTCTAACTGGGTGTTTGAGAAATCATCAAGCTGTTGCGATCGCGGCAATGCAATACGGACGAAGAATCGCGGTGATTCCAGCAGGAGAAACCTGGGAGAACGGTAGCCTGCGTCCTTCTTTCGAGGATTTGATCGGAGCGGGAGCGGTGATCAATGGTTTAAACGGCAGTCGATCACCAGAAGCGGAATTAGCAGTCGCGGCGTATGAAGGGGTCTTGCGATCGCTAAACCATCTGATCAAGCAATGTAGCTCCGGTCAAGAACTAATTCAGCGAGGTTTTGAACAAGATGTCGAGTTGGCAGCAGAGATCAATGTCAGCGATTGTGTTCCTACGTTGATGAATGGAGCATATACAAATTGCATAAATTAACTGATTGAATTTGCGTTAGGAGAGTTCTACAATCACGGGCGTATGATCGCTTGGTTGTTCAAGTTCGCGGGGAGCACGATCGATCACACAAGAAATCGCCCGCTCATAGAGATTCGGTGTCAGGTAATGATGATCAATCCGCCAGCCTGCATTGCGACGGAATCCCGCCGATCGATAATCCCACCAGCTATAGTGTCCACCTTCGGTTGTGAACTTCCGAAACGCATCGGAGAGTCCAAGATCTAAGACATGACGCAATGCTTCCCGCTCTAAATCAGTTGCCATCACTTGCTTCTCACGTCCTTTTGGGTTGTGAATATCAATATCTTCAAGCGCAATATTAAAGTCACCACACACCAGTAAAGATGGAGACTGCTGAAGTAAGGTCTGCAAATATTCGCGCAATACTTTCAACCAACGCAGCTTGTATTCATACTTCTCACTGCCCACGGCTGAACCATTCGGAACATAAAGATCAACAATTCGCACACCATTCAACACGGTACTAATCACCCGCTTTTGATCGTCCAAATCGCCGACAATTTCTGCCGGCAAAATTGCCCCAAACCCTAAATCCACTGCCTGAAGCGGCGATCGACTAATCAGCGCGACCCCGTTATAACTCTTCTGCCCAAACGCATAAGCGTGATACCCAACCGAGGCGATCGCTTCATGCGGAAATAATTCATCGACGACCTTTGTTTCCTGCACACACAGCAGATCGATCGGATTGTCGGTGAGCCACTGGGTTACATGAGCCAGACGAGTCCGAATCGAATTGACATTCCAGGTTGCAATCTTCATGAAGCTCGATCAAATCAAACGGATTCCATCTTCGCATTAAACGAGCGATCGTAACGCCGCTTCTACCTCGCGTGCCGACTGATAGCGATCGTTCGGATTTGGCTCTGTTAGTCGATACAGCACTTCAACCAACTCTGGCAACAGTCCCGGAATCAAATCGGGACTAAAGCGATAATCCTGCTGCCATTGGCGGTAGAACAAGTGCGGCGGCTGACCTGAAATCAAAAACGAGAGTGTGGTGCCGATCGCATATAAATCCGATAAAACGGTTGCTTGTCCAAATTTCTGCTCTGGAGCGAGATAAGTAGCAGCTAGCTTATCTAAACTTAGTCCGCGCACCCCGCCAAAATCAACCAGCGCTAACTGGTAAGAAGAAGTCGAATGCGATCGACAAATAATATTGGAGGGACGGATATCTTGATGGAGAACGGGCAGAGCTTGTGCGTGGAGATAATCCAGAATTTCACACACCTCGATCATCCAATCGACTGCTTGCTTGAGATCGACTTTGCCCCGCTCTAGAATGTGGTGAAAGAGCGTTCTTCCTGCGATCAGTTCTGTGACTAAAAACGGCTGCCCGTCCACGCGAAAAAAATCGCGCCAACGAGGAAGCCCAGGATGATTCAACGATCGCAGCAGCTTTGCCTGCCGCTCGAACAACGACAACGCCTCCGGATGATTCAGCCAACTCGAATGGAGCGTTTTGAGGAGAACGGCTTCGCCCGCATACTGACCTACGTAAGTCACACCCATTTTGCCTCGACTCAAAAGCTTGATCGAGTGATATTGTCCGATCGTGCAGGGATCTGGATTTGCCGATGCATAACTTGACTGGCTTGAGTCCATCGTCGTTTTTGAGGTTAAGCCAATCTTTGACGGTTGTAGCAATTGCGTCTTATCGTCTTCCCCGTGGTAAGCGACGGTATTGCTTACAGCTTGAGCCGGAATACGGGTGGACTCAGAGGCTCGTTTCAGCAGCGCGGGATCGGGACGACCCAAATGAATTTGCAAATTTGGGCCTGAACGTGCCAACCGAAAAATCATGCCATCGCGGATTGGCACTTGTGAAATTCTTTTGCCCTCGTAATACGTGCCGTTTGCGCCCAGGCTAACCAGTTCCCAAGACGAATTGACTCGTCGAATTTCCGCATGGTAGCGAGAAACAACGGCACTGTAGAGGACAACCTGATTATCTGTCGATCGACCCACCCGGACGGTTGAACCGTCATTAAATGTCCAGTGCTGAACGGGCGTTAGCCGATCGGGATGCAAGAGAGTTAGGGTAATCACATTCACGCCACAGAAGCTTGGACGAACAAGAAACGAAGAACGATTTAGATTCAGGAATTCAGTGATGCTTGAGGCTCAGGACAATACTGTACCCTGAAGCTCTACAACTGATGCAGAAATTATTCAGGTCGAGCCAGCAAAAGAGTTTGTGATTGCTCTCAAAATTCCCAGAAGTTCCCCGCTTGCTAACGCTGCTGCTGACTCAACTGCGCTCTATCAATCTATAGCGATGTAAATTCCAAGCTTTGTGCGATCGAGCGTGGCATGAGCGATCGGCGAACAATTTGATTCAACAATCTGATCCACGGATCAGCGAGGCATAAAGAGTAATTCGCGAGCGACTATACTGTACATTTGTGTGGATTTGAGCACACAGCATCAGTTATAGGGAGTAATGCAGATGGCATCCATTCGCGAGTTGCATCAACAACTCATCCGCAAAGAACGATCGGCAGTTGAAATTGTGCAGGAGTCGCTGAATCAGATTCAAGCGCTTGAACCGATGCTGCATAGTTTTTTGCAGGTGACGAGCGATCGCGCTTTGGAACACGCGAAGCAAATTGATGCCAAAATTGCTGCTGGCGAGGAAATTGGATTGCTGGCAGGAATTCCGATTGGCATTAAAGATAATCTCTGTACAAAAGGCGTTCCGACCACTTGCGCCTCTAAGATTCTGCAAAATTTCGTGCCGCCGTATGAATCGAGCGTGACGCAGAAGCTGATCGATGCGGGTGCTGTGATGGTTGGGAAAACCAATCTCGATGAGTTTGCGATGGGCGGCTCGACCGAAACTTCAGCTTATGCAAAAACCGCGAACCCTTGGGATACGTCACGAGTTCCGGGCGGATCGTCGGGGGGATCGGCAGCGGCAGTTGCCGGAGGAGAATGTCCGATCGCGCTTGGCTCCGACACAGGTGGCTCGATTCGGCAACCTGCCTCGTTTTGCGGCATTGTGGGATTGAAGCCGACCTATGGCTTGGTGTCGCGCTATGGTTTGGTGGCGTTTGCGTCGTCGCTGGATCAGATTGGCCCATTTGCGCGATCGGTGGAAGATGCGGCGATTTTGCTGAATGCGATCGCGGGATACGATCCGCGAGATTCCACGAGCCTGAAAGTTGATGTTCCGGATTACACGCAGTTTCTGACTTCAGACCTGAAAGGTAAGCGGGTCGGGGTGATTAAAGAAACGTTTGGAGAAGGACTTGATCCAGAAGTTGAAAAAGCGGTGAATGGCGCGATCGATCAACTCAAAGCATTGGGCGCAGAAGTGAAAGAAATCTCCTGTCCTCGATTCCGTTACGGGATTGCAGCGTACTACATCATTGCACCGTCGGAAGCCTCCGCAAATTTGGCGCGATACGACGGGGTGAAGTATGGAGCGCGGATCGAAGAGGCTGAAAACTTGATGGAGATGTACACGCGGACACGATCGGAAGGATTCGGAGCAGAAGTCAAACGCCGAATTATGATCGGAACCTACGCGCTGTCTGCCGGATATTACGATGCGTATTATCTACAGGCGCAAAAAGTGAGAACGCTAATCAAACAAGATTTTGAGGCAGCGTTTGAGCAAGTCGATGTGCTAGTTTCACCGACTGCACCGACCACTGCATTTAAGCTAGGGGATAAATCTCAAGATCCACTCAGTATGTACCTGATCGATTTGATGACGATTCCGGTGAATCTAGCAGGACTGCCGGGAATGAGTGTGCCTTGTGGATTTGATTCGCAGGGTTTACCGATCGGTCTGCAAATTGTTGGGAATGTCTTGCGTGAAGATCAGGTGTTTCAGGTGGCATCGGCGTATGAGCGATCGACCGATTGGCATACGCGAATTCCTAAACTTTGAGGGACTAGATCATCGTATGAGTATCAGCAACGGTACTCATACAAAAATCAACACTCAAACAAAAATCAATCCAAACAAAACCCCGTATTCCGGTTTGGATAGGACGGGGCAAAAGACGCAGTTAGGAGGTATCTGCTATTCACACTATCGAAGGAAATACTAACTTAGCGCGATCTTAAGATGTTCTTAACGTCTAGATTGGGGAGTGGGTCGCTGACTCCCCGAAATGAACCCGGTTTTCCACTAGCGACTCCAAACGCATCACGCGGCGGCTTGAAAAAACTACAGACGATTTCTGCGGTTCCATCTTGTTCAAATAGCTCCAGAACTTTGTTCGGTTGAATCGCAATTCTCTTACGGCAGTCGTATACCTGCATTGGCTTTACTTCACCATCGACTCGCACTTTGGCACGATACTCCCAATAGTTCTTTGCGCTGCGTTTGATGGTCACAATACAAATTTCGTGGTTGTCTAAGGTTCGACAAGGTGCTGCCTGCACCGGTAATGTCACATTAATGAACAGAATAATCAGAATTAAAAGTCGCATTTCAGCCGCTAGCTAATTTGTGTGCATGTCGTGTTGTTTCTGGTAATCGATATTTTGTGGTGCAACCCATCACATAAGCGATCGCTGTTTCTAAACTAATCCGATGTCCAGAAGAAATATAAAGCGGATTGGTGCCGATGCGAGTTCGCAGAACGGCTCCGATCGTGTCGCCTTTATGTAGCAGTGGCACCCATTTACCGCGTTGGTTTGGCACTTCTGCATAAGTTCCGACTAATCGGGATTTTGCAACCCCGACCGCAGGTAAATTCGTCAACACTCCCAAATGACAGGCGATGCCAAATCGTCTTGGATGCGCCAATCCTTGACCATCACACAGCAACAAATCGGGAGTGGTTTGAAGTTGCTCCAGCGCATCTAGCACCGCAGGCACTTCTCGAAACGAGAGAAACCCCGGAATGTAGGGGAAGGTTGTCGGACGACGAGCGATCGCGCTTTCATGAAGCTTTAACTCTGGATAAGACAACACCGCGACAGCCGCTCGCGTGACGGTGCCCTCGCTCTCGAATCCCACATCGATCCCCGCAACAAACTGAACCACACCAAACTGATCTTGGGTGATGACTTCTTGACGAAGTTCCTGTTGGATTGGGATGGCTGCTTCTGCCGTCAGCGCCCACTCATGTCGTGGTTCAATTTTCATGACTGCTTCGTGTATGATTTTGTCGATCGACCTACAATGCACTATTATCTCTTTCCAGGGCTGCGATGCTAGGACGACTTCTCGATGGACGATACAGAATTATTCAGGCTCTAGGTTCGGGCGGCTTTGGGCAGACGTACATCGCAGAAGATACCCGTCGTCCCGGAAATCCGCGCTGTGTGCTGAAGCATTTGAGCTTTTCGAGCTACGATGAAGCGATTTTGCGGCAGGTGCGCCGCATGTTTTACGCTGAGGCGGATACGCTGGAAAAATTAGGCAAGCACGACCAAATTCCGCAACTGCTGGCGTATTTTGAACAAGACCACGAGTTTTATCTGGTGCAAGAATTCATTCAGGGGCATCCCCTGAGCGATGAAATTACTGGCGGTCACCGACTTTCAGAAGCTCAAGTGATTGAACTACTCGAAGATGTCACGCGAGTTCTTGATTTTGTGCATCAACAGGGTGTGATTCATCGCGATCTCAAACCTGAAAACCTGATTCGCCGCGATCGCGATGAAAAGCTGGTGCTGATCGATTTTGGAGCCGTTAAAACCATTGTTGAGACCTCGATTGCAGAAACGCAGGTGCAAACCCAAGTTAGCCTTCCCGTATACACCACAGGCTATGCTGCTAGCGAACAATGCCTCGGAAAACCAAGATATAACAGTGACTTCTATTCGTTAGGAATCATTGCCATTCAAGCTCTAACTGGAATGCGTCCTTCCCAGTTTGCCCACGATCCCCGGACTTACAGCCTCGTCTGGCGTGAACACGCAAACGTGAGCGACGAGCTTGCGGATGTGATCGAGAAAATGACGCAGTTTCACTTTAACGATCGCTATCAAACCGCCTCAGAGGTATTCGCCGCATTAGCGCAAGTCAAGTCTGCGACCTTTACGCAAGTTCCCCTCTCAAAAATTGGTCGCCCTCCGCGCGCTCGTCGCTCAAAAAAGTCTTTCAAATTTGCGGCGATCGGGCTGGGAGCTGCGTCAATCGTCGGGATTGCTATCTGGGCATTAACGCGCCCCGCTGCAACACCCGTAGTCGAGCAGGCGGCACAACAACTTAGTTTTGGGGAAATCGGACTCAATCCACTTTCACAAACGCCGCTGAAGCAAGCCGCGATCGACAAAATGAGGAGCGGCAATTTTTCTGAAGCGGTGAAGCTCTTCGAGAAAGCACGACGCGCAGATAAATCTGATCCCGAAACCTTAATCTATTTGAACAATGCCCGCATCGGCAACCATCAAGCTCATACCATTGCGGTAGTGATCCCGGTTCGCACTCAACCTCAGTCTTCGATCGAAGTACTACGTGGCGTTGCTCAAGCGCAAGATCGAATCAATCAAACCAAAAGTATAAAGCTACGAGTTGCGGTGGCGTGGGATGACTCTGATCCTAGACTCGCAAGCACGATCGCAACTCAGTTGGTGAACGATCCAAAAGTTCTCGGCGTGATTGGACATGGAACCAGCGACACAACCTATGCAGCCGGAAAAATCTATCAAGCCGGGGAACTGGTTGCTATTTCTCCGGTTAGCTCGGCAAAAGATTTGTCGGGCTTTAGTCGCTATGTGTTTCGCACGATGCCGAGTGATGAATTGCCTGCTAAACAGCTTGCCGCCTACCTAACTAAACGGCTGAACAAACGAAAGGTCGCCATCTTCTTCAATTCCAAAAATCGCTACAGTCGATCGCTCACCGACTCGTTTAAAGATGCGCTCTACTATGGGGATCGAGGGCAAGTCGTGGATCAAATTGATTTAAGTGATCCCGCGATCGAGATTGCCGATAGAGTGAACCAAGCGAGGAGAAAGGGGGCACAAGCTATCCTGCTGGCTCCTAACAGCGAATTGCTCGATCGAGCGCTGCTTGTGATTAACGCCAATCAAAAACGGTTGCCGATTCTGGCAGGAGATGCCCTTTATAGCTCCCGGATTCTTACAGAACTGGGAAATCTTGCAGCAGGAATGGTCGTTGCAATTCCCGCAGCACAAACTCAGCTACAGAATTCGCCGTTTGAGCAGCAAGCGCGATCGGTTTGGGGCAAGCCTGCACCTTGGCGATCGGCACTCGGCTATGATGCGGCTCAAGCGTTCATTGCAGCGCTGCAAAAAGCGCCCACCCGGAACGGCATTCGCGCTGCACTTTCAACCCCGGAATTCACCACGATCGGAGCAGTCAATCCCGTCAATTTCACCCCGAACGGCGATCGCGAAATGGCGATCGTGCTAGTGCGGGTGACTCCGGCAAAATCTGGGCGATTTGTGTTCCGACCGGTCATGAAGTAGCGCTATTTTACAGGCTGAGTCACAGGTTGAGTTGTAGGGGCGGGTGTGACGGATGCGGGTTGGGATTGCAGCAGAACTTGGCGACGCTTGAGGAATTCAGCAGTTGCAGCGTCTAGGCTATCTCGCTGCTGCTGTCGGAAGGCATCGGGGTCGATCGAGGTTTGAGTCGCACGCTGAATTAGCTCCATCAAACCCGTGCTGGGGTTTTCGCCGCGATTGTTAAACAGATTACTCAAAGAATCTTGGGACTGCGGATCACGAAGCAAATCAGCGCTACTGGGTGCTTGTTGAGCGTGAGCCGGTTGCGCGAGTGCGAACGCAGCACCCAATCCTGCAATGAATCCAAATGCCAATGCTTTCCTAGACATGAAACAACTCCCCGTTTGCGATGGTTTGAATGACTTTGCCCTACTGACATTCTACTGAGGACAAATTGTGATGACGAATTGTTTTGGAAATTTCTCCCATCACAACCCCTAATTCTCAGAATAGAAAATCTCTACGGTTAGATGAAACTGTTGCACTTACAAATCTGTCACAGGAGGGATGTACGAAACTCCAGCTTCGTGAGATTGTATAGGAGTGTGAGGAGATTGATTCAAGTTTCAAAAGCCTTTGAAGTCGAAACACGGCAAGACGTTCAAAGGCTTTTGTTTTGCGAAGAATCTGAACGATCGAGCTTCTCGAACTCCTGCCAGCAGAGGTACAGCGATCGTGGCACATGAAAGCAGCCTTTCCACTTGCCGCCCTTCAGATTGAGTAGCACTTCGCCGCGTCGATTGAGATAGCCAAACCATTCACCATACTCTCGATCGGCAAAGTGGTTCCAACTGTAATCGTGGACTTTTTCGTACCAGTTCCAGCATTCTGCACGTCCGGTCAGACGATACCCCATGACCAGTGCGACTAATGTTTCAACATGAACCCACCAGAGCTTTTGATCCCACTCTAGCTGTTGAGTAGGATAGCCTTTGATATCAAGGAAGTAATAGATTCCGCCATAGGTTTGATCCCAAGCAAACTCTAGTGTATTGATTACAACGTCAACACATTGGTTAATCAAGTCCAGATTATTGCTGCGTTCGGCGATATCCATCATGAACCACATCGCCTCAATACCATGACCCGGATTAATCAAGCGACCTTCAAAAGAATCGATGTGGGAGCCATCTGGAGCAACATTTTCGTAAAGTAAGTTCTGATCCAAAAAATCAGTCATCACTTCTTGAACCGTTGCTTTAAGCACTTGTTCTAGCGTTTCCTGGGGTAGTAACCATTCCATCTCTAGCGTTAAATTTGCAAGGATCATCGGGACGGATAACCCTTTCATCGATCGCGTTCCCGGATACGCTTTGTTATAAACTCCTTTTGGGTTGTTCTGCCGACGCAAGACGTTCTGATATGCCTGCAGTGCAACCTCTCGCGCCCAGTCCTGACCGGATGCTAACGCAAATTGACTAAACGCCATCGCTGCAAAACAGTCAGAGAAGATATTGTACGGCTGAATCAAGGGTTGACCCGAACGATCGAGCGAAAAATACCAGTTGCCCTCAGCGTCGCGCCCATGTTTTGCTAAAAATTTCGCGCCATGTTCTGCGATGTCTAACCACTCGGATCGCGGCTCCAATCGGTTGCACAACATCGAAAACATCCAAATCTGGCGGTTTTGCAACCAGATAAATTTATCCGTATCGTAGACACTCCCGGTGCGATCGAGGCAGGTAAAATAGCCGCCTTGCGGATCGATCGAATGCTTCTGCCAAAATGGAAGTACATCATTGAGGAGCGCAGTTTTGTACAGGTCTGCTAACTGCTGAAAATCGCGCTCCATATCACCGCTCCGTAAAATCAGCCTTTATTTTAGAACGGGATGTCGTCTAACTCAGGTTGAGATTCAAGCGCTGGAGCGGTAGGTGCTTTGAGGGTGCGTTTCGGGGTCGTGGCGGCAGGTGACGGAGTGCTGGGAGCGCGAGTCGGGGCTTCAGTCGTGACGCTACTAGAGATCGATGCGCCGTTTAGAGCGTGAATTCTTTGAATGGTTAATTCTGCTTGCTTCTCTTTGAAGCCTTCAGGGCGATCGACGGTATTCATCGTCAAGCGCCCTTCTAGAATCACGCGATCGCCTTGGTGATAGTTTGCTTGAATTTCTTGCGCGAGGTTGCCCCAGCCCACTGCTTTAAGCTGAGTTGCCGGATCTTCGGGGCGGAGTCCAGCAAACTCCACTCGTAACTCCGCGATCGGGGTTTGGTTGTCGGAGGTGAATCGAAGCTGCGGTTCCTGAATGATGTCCGCTAACAAAATGATGCTGTTCATAGACCTGTGAAAAGTGGGTGAACGTTATTCTACTGCCTTGGCTGATTTTGTAAGAAGCGATATTTTAGTACACATGCTCTATTCTAGCTTCTTCGATGCCTTGTTCTTGGTAAACAAACTCTTGCACTTTCAGCCGATATTCGCGCAAAATTTCATCGACCCAGCCGCGATTTGGGCTATTGGCGTAAACGTGAATTAAGGGTTCCGTGGCATCCGGTAAAATCAGCACCCAGCTATCGCTGCGATCGGGATTAAAAATCTTCACGCCGTCAAACGTCTCTAACATTTCGGCGGGATGACTTTCGACTAAATGCCGCATCAGCGCTCCCTTAATTGTCCAGGGACAGCGCACCGAATAGGTTTTGTGCGACACACGCGGACACTCTGCCCGAATTTGTGCCAGAGTGCGGTCTTGCAGCGTCAGCATCTCGATCAGTTTCGCAATGCAGAACATCGCATCGAAGCCAGGATGCAGTTGCGGAAAGATAAAGCCCATTTCGCCGCTACCCCCTAAAACCGTGTTGCCGTGAGCATGACAGGCTTCCATTAGCGACGTTGGACTCGCTTTGGTGCGTACCACTTTGCCATCGTGACGACGAGCAATTTGCTCGATCGCGCTCGACGCATGAACCGGAACCACGATCGTCCCCCGCGGATTTGATGTCAACATCATATCGACCATCAGCGCCGTCAGCGTTTCACCCCGAATTGGGCTGCCTGTTTCATCCACAAGAATCAACTGTTCCCCGTTAGCCGAAACTTGCACCCCAAAGGTTGCTTTTAGCGCTTCGACGACGTGACCGAGCTGATTGAGCAGAGATTCACGATCGTTGACCGAGGGAGCCGTTTGCGTCAGACTGGCATTCAATACGACTGCATCACAGCCAAATTTTGCCAATAGCTGTGGCAAGACTGCACCAGAAACCGCATAAGCGTAATCAATCACAACTTTCGAGCTACTGTGCTGCACCGCTTGAATGTTCAAATGCCGCTCAAATCCACGGCTGTAGATTTCAGTTGCTTGATTGACGCTCACCACGCCGCCAATTTCTTGAATCGGAGCGCGGCGAAAATCTTCCTTGAAAAATGCGCCTTCGATCTTTTTCTCGATCGCTTTCGAGACGTTAATTCCAATGCGATCGAAAAACTCAATCAAAATGTGATCGGATTTTTCTGGATGAATCCGAATGTGTAAACCGCCTGCGACACCGAGCGTGGGAACGACCGATCGCGACACGGGAATTGCTGTCGCTTCGAGGTTTTGCACATTAATTCCAACCGACATCAAGCCTGCAATCATCGATCGTGACACCATGCGAGAAATCGTTCTTTGATCTCGTGAAACCGTCACCTGTGATCCCGGTTTGAGCGTTGAGCCATAGGCTGCTCCCAGCTTCACGGCAAATTCTGGAATGATATCGACGTTGGCGAGTCCAGAAACACCGCGCTGACCAAATAAATTCCGGTGTGCTGTGTAGCCCCAAATTAAATTGGTGTTGAGCGTTGCGCCTGCTTCTACATTTTTACTGGGCCAAACGCGCACACTGGGGCCAATCAGCGCTTCTTCTCCGACAGATGAAAGTGGCCCTACCACTGCGCCTTCTAGAACGTGCGATCGACGATCGATTCTCGCTCCTCGCGCAATCACACAGGCGCGTAAATGCACTTCATCCCCGATCAAGGCACCGTTCCAGATGATCGGGCGCTTCAAATCTGCTTCTGCCCCGATCGTCACGTTATCTCCAATTGCGGTTCCGGCTTCGATCGTCACCCGCGCTCCAATCCGGCAGTTATTGCCAATAATTGCCGGTGTTTCAATTCGCGCTGAAGGATCGATATAGGTGTTGTCTCCCACCCATAATCCGGGCGATCGCTCGACGTAATCGAACTCTAATTTCACCTTGCGCGATAGTCCTGCATACTGCGCTTCCCGATACGCATCTAAATGCCCGACATCGCACCAATAGCCTTCTGCAATGTAGCCATACATCGGCTCACCTTTATCCAGCAGAAGCGGGAACAGATCTTTTGAAAAGTCTGCCTCTTCGTTGTCCGGCAAATACTTCAGCACATCCGGCTCAAGAATATAAATTCCGGTATTCACCGTATCCGAGAAAATCTCACTGCTCGAAGGTTTTTCTAAGAAGCGACGAATGCGGTAATCTTCATCTGTGATTACCACACCGAACTCGATCGGATTCTGTACTCGCGTCAACACTAAGGTTGCTTTCGATCCCTTGCGGTAGTGGAACTCGATCGCAGCACTCAGGTCAAAATCGGTAACACTATCGCCGCTGATCACCAAAAACGTATCCTCGAGCAATTCCGCAATATTTTTAACGCAACCAGCGGTTCCTAAAGGCTGATCTTCCTCAACCGCATAAGTCATTTGCACCCCGAACTCACTGCCATCCTGAAAGTAATCACGCATCACATCCGGGAGATAGTGCAGCGTTGCGATCACTTCCCGAATGTGGTGGCGTTGCAGCAGGTTGATAATATGTTGCGCGATCGGACGGTTGAGAATCGGAACCATCGGTTTTGGCAGGTCACAGGTGAGCGGTCTCAGTCGAGTTCCCGATCCACCTGCCATTAACACTGCTCTCATACAGTCTCCTTCATACTTTCTCGATTTGTGCGATCGCTCTTTATTCAATTTGACAGCGCTAGCTTTTTTCGGACAGGAATCTCACAATTATTAGCAAATGTGAAGTCCCCCCGACTCTGCATTTCGATTGTTAGAATCTGAAAAGAAAATGAAAACGAGGACTTTGGCATGAAGCTCTTACTATTGTTGGCGTTGGCGGTGTATGTCGTGGGGGCTTATCGCTTTTGGAAAGGCTTCCGACGGACAAACTTTAGTCAAGGTAGAGTGTATTTAGCGCTACTGTGGCCCGCTATGATGTTTAATCGTTCTTACCGTCAAAACTTTACTCGCGCACTCAAAGGCTAAATCATTGGCTGTACAAGACTGGGATTCACATATTGCTGCGATCGCCGATCGCTTTAACCGAGAATATCGCGGTGAGGCGATCGCGCTGCCTGAAGAAGTTGAGGCAATGCCGATTTTTCGGGAGCGCGTATCAGGACAGCTTCAAGCAAAGATTACCTCTCCGTTTTGGCAATTGGCGCAACCGCAGAAGAATCAACGCTGCTTGGATATTGGCTGCGGCGTTGGTTTTTTGATTTATGGCTGGCGGGATTGGAATGCTTACTATTCTGGTCAAGATGTCAGTAAGGTGGCGTGTGATGCGATCAATGCTCGCGCTCCGCAACTCAATTCTAAGCTGTTTCGCGGGGTTAAGCTCGAAGCGGCGCATCAGTTGCAGTATGAGGCGAACCAGTTTGATTATGTGGTTTCGACGGGCGTGAGTTGTTATTCGTCGATCGATTACTGGTCGCTAGTTATGTCCGAAGTGAAGCGGGTGCTTAAACCCGGTGGAGTGTTTGTGTTTGATGTGCTTGATCCGAATGCACCACTGGCGGAGAGTTGGGCAATTTTGGAAACGTATTTAGGCACAGAAGTCTTTCTTGAGTCGTTAGAAGATTGGAAGAAATTGATTCAGTCTGAGGGCGGTAAAATTGTGAAAACGCTGCCTGGAGAGTTATTTCAGTTGTACAAGGTAACGTTTTAGGATGGTACAACGCTGCGTTATTAGTGGCTTGTGCCCCCTAAATCCCCCACGAGTGGGGGACTTTGAGTATAGAAGAACTGTGAACATAGAAGAACTGCTTGAGCTTGGGGAGTTACTCTACTTGCGCGGCTTCTCGGGTCGGTTTCTCGCTGGAATGCGATCCCCTCGATAAAACTTGCGCTCTAAATTGTGTAACACAAGCCAAGTTGAACCTGCAATCAGGGGCACGATCGCAGCCAATCCCGCAATTAGCAGCGATGACGGCTGAAAGAGAATGGACACTAAAGGCAACACTGCCCAACATAAGCCCCCTAGAACAGCGATCGCGAACTTCAACTGCTGAATTCGCGCCAATGCAGTACGGCAGCTTGAACAATGAACGGTGTGAGAGTGATAGCGATCGAGTAATTGTTCGATCGGCTGCAAAGGAGGTAACGATTGATGCGGAAAGGGATCAGCTTCAAACTGATTCACCCAATTTCGTAAGCTTGACACAAATGCATCGGCACGAGTCGGTAAGTAACAAGCTTTTGCATAGTTCTCACTGCCACCTTTTTCGACTAAATAGCGCTCTTGATAGTGCAAAAAGATTTGATCATCTTCTAACACCGTGTTGTTGCCTAAATGCGAATACCAGCGCGGTGTGAGCTTGATAAAAAATTCAGGAAGCTTAGAGGCAAACTTAAACGGGAATCGAGCAAAGACGCGGCATTCCCCTTTTCGCATCGGTGTTGCATAAACAACTGTAAGCGTCCGCCCGAATTGTTTCGAGGTTAGATCGTGATACATCAATGCCGGAGCAATGAACTTTGTATGCTGCGATCCCAGTGTTCCTTTGCGTGGGCCTTCTTGCCAAAAGCCTACAAAACCTTGTTTACCAGATTCTAAAACTTCTAGCTCAACGGTGGAAGCATTCGATCGATTCCCCACGGATTTATGATGCGTAAACGAAATGTGGCTAACATCAAGAACATTTTCCAGCAGCGTTAAGGCATCGTAAGGTAAATCGCGAAACGTGTTCAAACACACCCATTCATCGGGCGATTCTTCCATTGCTTCTATGATCGGAATGTTGACTTGCTCTGGATTGTTTTTGCCGGGATAGATGAACAATAGTCCTTGCCGTTCTGCGGTGGCATAGGAAGCAACACACGCCCGCTTAGATTCATCTGCAGAAACATTGTCAGACTGTTGGGGAATACGATCGCAGCTTCCATCTCCTTTAAATGCCCACCCATGATAGGGACATTCAAGCAGTCCATCTTCTGCAATTCTGCCTTCTGAAAGGGGAGCTAATCGATGCGGACATTGATCCTCGAATGCTCTCCAAGTCTCAGACTGAACATCCCACCAAATGACTAAATCCTGTCCCAACAGGGTAAATTTAGTTGGCTCTGTTTTGCTTAAATCTCGAACATAATGAACCGGATACCAAGCTTCCTTCCAATCAAACCGAGTCGGATCGGTTCCGCCTGCGGGAATCTCAGTCGCTTGGGTTGCGGGGGGTCGGTCGATCAGCATGAGTCAGCCCTTTGAAGAAATTTCTTTACACTTCTTCATTATAAAGAGCTGAGTTTAAGACAGGTGAAACCATAGTTAGCGATGGCTTGAAGGGTTCTACATCTGACCCTCAAGCGATATAGGAACTGAACGCGATTAAGCCGACTAAGGTGAACAAACCGAGTCCTCGACGGAAGTAGTTCACGCCCTGAAACAGTTCTAACCAAGCCCAGGTAAACGCAGCTCCAAACCCGATTAAACCGATTCCAGCTTGGAGTCTGCTTGCAGGAAGGACAAGATGCAATAGGATAGCTGTCGTGGCAACGATAACGGGTAAATTTGGCATCTGAGCAATTACAATATTGCCCTCGTGGTCGCGAAACGTGCGATCAAACAACGTGCTTCTTTGCGCTTCAACTTTCTCTGAATTGGTTTTTAATTGCGATGTCATATATTCTGTCTGCCAGCTACTTGATCCAAAGCTTAGCTCTGTCGCATTCGCTCGATGCCCCACTAAAGTTGGAGATTTTCAGTGTTAACGTGAGTTCGACAGAAGTTTTTAGCTACGTTTGAACCTGCGGGTAGCCCCCTAAATCCCCCACAGGTGGGGGACTTTGAAGGGTTAGGAATCGATTCAATTGGGGAATTGCGGTTCTCTAAGTCCCCCATTCTGGGGGATTTAGGGGGCAAGAAGCCGCTCAAACCGAAGCGAAAAATCTCGTCGAACTGACGTCAGGTTAGGGTTAAGGTAGACCAGCATCGAGTGTGACGGCAAATTTGATTCAAGCCTTACGAGTGCGGAGGAGTTGCACGAAGGTATCGCTGACGGTGTGGTCTTTAGTATCGGCGGCATATTAGATTAAGGTTTCGCGCAAGGCTTGGGCGGCATCGATCGATAAGAGAGTCGCGAGGAGAAAGTAAACGCCGCGAAACCGAGGATCACCGAGAAAGGTTCGCACGATGAAAAATGCGGCGATTTTGTCGTGTTGGAAATGCCATTCTTTCTGAATTTCGCCTTCAAACAGCAACGATCATGATTGAAACGAGAAACTTGGTGTTTGAAGAGCGGTCGTTTGAGTTTGGAAGACGATTGTTCCGTTTTAGAAGACGATCGTTCCGTTTTAGAAGACGATCGTTTCGCTTTAGAAGACGATCGTTTCGCTTTAGAAGACGATTGTTTGCGTTCAGAGGACGATCGTTTGCCCTTGAAACGCGAATCTTGGAGTTTGGAAGACGATCGTTTCGCTTCAGAGCACGATCGTTGGTGTTGCATCTCTCGATCAACGAACTCTTATGCAATTTTGGTAAAACGAAGGTGCGGTAGCTTCGCTTCACCAAAATTGCGTAAGAGTCGCAAAGAGTCCACTCATTGCAGACCTTTTAATCTTCTCAAAGTCCCCCAGAATGGGGGATTTAGGGGGCACAAGCCGCTCAAACCGAAGCCAAGATTCGCATCTACTTAGAACTTTGCCGTAATCCGCTTCATCGCTTCAACGACATTCTCCCGGCTATTAAACGCAGAAATGCGGAAATATCCTTCCCCTGCTGCACCAAATCCCGATCCAGGCGTACCCACCACATTGCAGACATTCAGCAGCTTATCGAAGAAATCCCAACTCGATAATCCATTCGGCGTTTTCACCCAGACATAAGGTGCGTTCACACCGCCATAGACAGAAAGACCCGCTTTGGTCAATTCTTCGCGAATAATCTTGGCATTTTCCAAATAGAAATTCACCAATGTCTTGATCTGTGCTTGTCCTTCCTCGGAATAAACCGCTTCCGCTCCTCGCTGAACAATGTAAGACACGCCGTTAAATTTAGTCGATTGGCGACGATTCCACAGCTTCCACAATTCCACATCCGAACCATCGGAAGCTTTTGCTGTTAGCGTCTTCGGCACAACGGTTAGCGCACAGCGCGTTCCGGTAAAGCCTGCATTTTTAGAGAACGATCGAAACTCGATCGCACAATCCCGCGCCCCTTCAATCTCATAGATCGATCGCGGCAAACTTTCATCGGTCACATACGCTTCATACGCTGCATCGAAGAAAATGATCGTACCGTTTGCCTTCGCGTAATCTACCCAGGCTTTCAAATACTCTTTAGTTGCGACTGCACCTGTGGGATTGTTCGGGAAACAGAGATAAACCAAATCAACTTTCTGCGAGGGAATCTCAGCCGTGAAGTTGTTTTCCGCAGAAATCGGTAGATAAACTAATCCCGCGTATTCTCCCCGATCGTTGGCTTCTCCGGTATTGCCTGCCATCACATTCGTATCGACATACACTGGATACACCGGATCAGTCACCGCGATCGTATTGTCGCGCCCGAAGATTTCCAAAATATTGCCTGTGTCACATTTCGAGCCATCCGACACAAAAATCTCAGAAGCATCAATCTCACAGCCTCGCGCATGGAAATCATGTTTCGCAATCTTTTCCCTGAGCCATTCGTAACCCTGTTCAGGCCCATAACCCTTAAAGAGACTACGATCGCCCATGTCCTCAACCGCTTTGATCATCGCCTGGCGACACGCTTCCGGTAGCGGTTCGGTCACATCCCCAATTCCCAAACGAATAATCGGAGCATCAGGATTTGCCTGCGCGAAAGCATTCACCCGCCGAGCAATTTCGGGGAATAAGTAACCTGCTTTCAGCTTCAAATAATTGTCGTTAACGGTTGCCATGTCGATTGAGTGTGAATAAGGTCTGACTCACCATTATTCATCAGATTTCACATCAGATTTCACAGGGGCTTCAAATAATTCCACCAGAATCCTCTTCTCTTACTGGATCTGTTACAGTAAGTCCGATGTCATTTCTTTGACCTTCTCACCCTTAGCGCAACGTATGGCGAACACCTTCTATTCATCGACGAATTCCTGGGTCAGCAAAGCACGATCGCAGCGCTCCTTCCGGGCGGTGATTCTATTCCTACTTGCCAGTGGCGTGATGAGCGTTTGTGGATTTCGCCTCGCCTATCTGCAACTGGTTGAAGGAAAAAACAACCGCCAGCTTGCTGAACAAAACCGCGTCCGATCGCTTTCCATCGTGGCAGATCGCGGTAATTTGGTCGATCGCAAAGGCAAACCGATCGTCGTGAATCGCTTGTCGCGAGCCGTGTATCTCTATCCGCGTGAGCAAACCAAAGAACAATGGCAGGTATCGGCTCAGCGCATTAGCGAGTTATTAGAAATCCCGAAAGAAGACATTATCAAAAAGCTCGAAGAAGTGAAGTATCGATCGGTGTCCCCGGTGCGAATTCTGCGGGGACTTGATGAGAAGAAATTTATCGCGCTGCACGAAGTCGGGCAAATTCGCGGCTTAGAAGTTCAAGCAGAATCAACCCGCCAATATCCTTATGGAAGCCTTGGCGCTCACGTTTTAGGCTACATCGGCGAAGCCACGCAAGAAGATCTCAAAGCAAATCCCCAATTTCCCAACGGAATGCTGGTGGGACAGATGGGCATTGAGCGGATTCAAGATGCGACATTGCGCGGCATCTGGGGCAGACGGCTGATTGAGGTGGATGCGGCAGGCAAAGAGTTAAAGATGCTCGGTGTGCAGCCGCCCGTTGCAGGAGCGCCGCTACAGTTAACGCTCGATGTCAAACTGCAACAAGCGGCTGAGAAAGCATTAGCCGGACGACGCGGCGCAGTTGTAGCGCTCGATGTGAAAACGGGTGCGGTTCTCGTCATGGCAAGCGGGCCGACCTTTGATCCGAATATTTTTACTCGCAAAATCAGCCAGAAGACCTGGGATGCACTGCAAAGCCAAGACCATCCTTTTCTCAACCGCGCTTTGCAAGGCTATCCACCAGGTAGCACCTTCAAAATTGTGACTGCAATGGCAGCGATGAAGTCCGGTCAATTTTCTGCAACCTCAATGTTGCCGACTTACAGCGCCATAAACATTGGCGGAACTCTCTTTCACGAACATGGCGATGCTAGCTACGGAACGATCGGGTTTCGGGATGCGTTAGCAGTCAGTAGTAATACGTTTTTCTATCAGCTTGGCATGGCGATCGGCCCTGAAGCGATTTCTGAGTGGGGTCAAAAATTCGGCGTTGGCACGACTTCTACCATGGGCTTAGATGGTGGCAGTCATGGCATCATTCCCACACCCAAACAGAAGGAGAAATTATTCAAAGAGCCGTGGTATGTCGGAGATACAGTCAGTACCTCGATCGGGCAAGGAATGGTACAGATGACTCCGCTAGAAATGTCAGTCATGGTTTCAACCGTGGCGAACGGAGGGAAGCGCGTCAAGCCTCATTTACTCGCAAGTCAAACTTACCAGCCGAATATGCAGCCGGAATCGCTGGGGTTTGAGCCATCTGCTCTAAAAGTTCTGCAAGAAGGACTCACAGCCGTTGTGCAAGAAGGAACGGCACGCAGTCTTGGCGACGGCTCGATCCCGCTCACCGCCGGTAAAACGGGAACGGCGGAGGTTCAAGGACAAGAGGACAATTCGCTCTACGTGGGATATGGGCCAGTCAGCAATCCTCAGATTGCGATCGCGGTTGTGGTTGAAAACGGCGGTTATGGAGCGACAGCCGCAGTACCGATCGCGCATGAAGTGTACAAAGCCTTTTTCGGAGCGGCGAAACCTGCTCCGAAAGCAGAATAAACTCAAAGATCGCGATCGCACGGTAGGATCAATCAGTCGATTTGCGAATATCGCCCTGTGACCTACGTTCCCCTTCATCACAAATACCGTCCCCAAACGTTCTTGCAGCTTGTGGGTCAAGACGCGATCGCGACCACACTGTCAAATGCGCTGAAGCAAAACCGGATCGCGCCTGCCTATCTCTTCACGGGCGCACGCGGAACCGGGAAAACTTCGAGCGCCCGGATTTTTGCGAAATCACTCAATTGTATTTCGGTAGATGCCCCAACCGACAAGCCTTGTGGTGTTTGTCAGACCTGTCAAGAGATTACTAAAGGTAATGCTTTAGATGTCATTGAAATTGACGCTGCAAGTAATACCGGAGTTGATAATATTCGTGAACTTATTGAACGCGCTCAATTTGCTCCTGTGCAATGCAGATATAAAACTTATGTGATCGACGAAGTTCATATGTTAAGTAATGCTTCGTTCAATGCTTTATTGAAAACTTTAGAAGAACCCCCGGAACAAGTTGTTTTCATTCTAGCGACCACTGATCCGCAAAGAGTTTTACCGACCATTATCTCTCGCTGTCAACGGTTCGATTTCCGGCGGATTCCGATCGACGATATGACCCAACACCTCACGATGATCGCCGAGAAAGAAGGAATTGCGATCGCAGAGGATGCCCTCTATCTAATTGCTCAGATCTCTCAAGGTGGCTTACGCGATGCCGAAAGCTTGCTTGATCAACTGAGCCTTTTATCCGGTGATATTACCGTTGAGCGCGTTTGGGATTTAGTGGGTGCAGTTCCAGAGCGCGATCTAATGGCGCTAGTTGAAGCGATCGCTCAAAACCAGCCAGAAACCGTTCTTGATACCACTCGCCGCTTGATGGATCGCGGACGGGAACCTTTAATTGTGCTGCAAAATTTAGCCAGCTTCTATCGTGATTTATTGATTGCAAAAACGGCTCCCGATCGCGGAGATTTAGTTGCGCTTACGTCTCCAACTTGGGTGCAGCTTTGCGAGTTTGCAAAAGGAGTCTCGATCGGAACAATCCTCGCTGGACAACAACGCCTCAAGGAAAGCGAACTGCAATTAAAAAACTCTACTCAGCCTCGTCTCTGGTTAGAAGTAACATTAATGGGACTATTGCCTTCCGCAGTCGCAACCGAATCGACTCAACCGATTGTTGCTCAATCGATCGCAAAACCTGTCCAAACGATTGCCCCACCGATTCCAGAACCGATTAAGCCTCCTGTTCCGGCAACGACTCCGGAGCCAACACCAGAACCGATACAAGAGTCACCAGACAGCGATCTAACGGATCTGGAGCAACTCTGGCAAACGATCATCAGTAATTTACAACCCTTGGGAACGCAAGCCCTGTTAAAACAACAGGGAAGCTTACTTTCGTTTGATGGAGAAGTGGCTCAAATTGGTGTAGCTCAAAAACTCTTAGGACTGGCACAAGGACGATCGAAAAACATTGCTGCCGCGCTCACCAAAACTTTTGGAAAAGAAATCAAATTCAGCTTGGTGGTCGCACCGACGACTGCTGTAACATCCCCAACGCCCCCTCCTGCACCTTCACCCACCGAACCTTCAGAACCCGCTCTGCCTCCATTCTCCAATCCCACTCCACCTGTTACGACCAACCCCGAACCCCACTCCGAATCTACTCCCGAAGAACCTCCCCAACCCTCTTACAAACGCTCAGATTGGGAAGACGATGAAGTTGCTCGTGCGGCAAGAACGTTAGCGGAAGCATTCAATGGGTCTGTGGTTGATGCAGACGAGGCTGAGATTGAAGCGATCGGCACTCCAGACGAGATTCCAGAACTAGAAGACGCGATCGACGACGAAGATGATACAGAGTTCTAAAAACACCTGAGTTCGATGACCCTCATAGAACCATTAAAACGATCCCCGACCCCCGATGCCACCGAGGACAACGGCATGAATTGTGGTTAACCCGAACTCAGGTTAGTTGGAGCTTGAGTGAACACAGGCTGGAAGCGCAAATGGTTGTCAACCAAGCGATCGGACAAATTATCCGCACCGCCTTTGGTAAATGTTCGCTCTACTTTGATAGTTTGTCCCAGGTTTGAATAATAGCCTGGAAGGATCTTGGAAGATTCTTTGTTTCTAAATCAATGTACTGCGTTGTCATTCCCATTCCTTGCAGAGTCGTGGTCGGATAGTCTGCGAAAGCGGCACTACTGAGATAGCGCAGATTGTGCAAATTGGGAAATCGTTGTATTTGGAGCAATCGCTCAAATCGTTCAACTTCCGGTTGAGACAGCCGTTTCACAACTACCGGACGAGTCCGAATGTTCGGAGCGCTGACGTATTTCGTAATCACGCCCTCTTTGGTCAAGCTCAGCCGCGTCACTGTGCCTGCAAGATCTCCCGAAACGATCGATTGAAATACCACAGTGTCCTCGATCGGCAGTTTGTTTTCTTCTGGAATAAACGAAGGCACTAATCCGCCTCGGCTACCACTTGCGGTTGAATTCTGAACGATGCGAGTTCCAGACTGATCGAGGTGATAGATCCAGCTCCGTTCGCCATGAGTTACGATCGCTTGCCACCCAGGTATCGCGATTCTAGTACAAGCTTGCCGAGGTTTGAAGATGCCAAGACAGCCATCCCAGGTCGTCGATCGGACTGCTGCAATCTTCAAGCGATCGACGGGGACTCGAACTTGTCGCGAAATCTTGTTCAGCAAGCGTTGGCTGACTTCAATGGGTAAAGTTGCCTCGCTCGATCGCGGCTCTAAACGAACGGTGTTGGCATTACTGTCTGTGCGGTAGGTTAAGTTGTTCTGTCCATCTGAGACTTCGACTCGCCAGCCTTCGATTAGTGCTTGGGCGCAGATTTCAGCCGCACCCCCTAAGCCGAGACAGCTATCCATCCAAGTCTGCTGATTGAAGCTCACAAGATTGACCGCACTCGGCTGAACGCCAAACTGTTGAGCGGCAGCTTGGCGAACCTTCTGTTCGACGGATTCCGGCAAGGCAGCAAGCTTTGGCGTGAGGGCAACCTCGAACAGCCGAGGAGCCGCAAATCCAGCTTGAATGGAAAGCCCAGCACTGGTACTGAGCATGAATCCAGCCAGCGCGATCGTCGTCATCTGATGCAACAAACGAGAATTCATAACAATTGAGAGTGTTAAGGACAGGTCTAACTTAGCTAGTCGAATGCTGAAGGACGATTGCTGTTTCTGAATTTGCTACAGCACTCACAATTCGTTACTCAACGTGCCGCAGGTGAGGTGCGCTCGATAGGGTGTGACCAGAGTTTGATTCGCTTTCATTACCTGCGAGCATTACATGATCTCCCTCTAAAGGTTCAAGAACTCTGCAAGTAGGGATACCTCAAGAGTTGGAGGAAAAGATGAGCTTCAGTCTCTAGGCTGGTTGGTGTGACGGGTGAGCGCGATCGATAATACCAAATTGATTTTTGAGTGCGACAGATCCTTCGCCCCCTAAATCCCCCACGCGTGGGGGACTTCAAGCCAAATCTGTTTCGGATTCTCAAAGTCCCCCAGTATGGGGGATTTAGGGGGCTTCCAAGATCTGTCGCATTAATAAATTGATTCGGTATAACTATCAATTCTTTTCAAAAAATTCTTTTCAAAATGTAAGTAGCTGGAGGAACGATGCCAAACGCTACAGATACAAACCTCGTCGGTGTTGTGAGGCAAGCGGCTTGTCCACTAACAGGCACAACCTCAGATTATGATTCTCTGATGGATTTAATTGGGGATGCACGTTTGGTGTTGATGGGTGAAGCAACGCATGGAACTCATGAGTTCTATCAACAGCGAGCAGAAATCACGAAACGATTGATTCAAGACAAAGGCTTCACCGCTGTTGCCGTTGAAGCAGACTTTCCAGATGCTTATCGAGTGAACCGCTATGTGCGGGGAGTGAATCTCGATCCGACTCCTGAAGTCGCATTACGAGGGCTTCAACAATTTCCAACTTGGATGTGGCGCAACGTTGATGTCGTCGCTTTCGTCGGCTGGCTGCGTCAGCATAACGATGCCCTCACTCCAAGCCAATCCAAGGTCGGCTTCTATGGCTTAGATTTGTACAGTCTGTATCGCTCGATCGCAGCCGTGCTGGATTACCTCGATCGCGTTGACCCAGAAGCGGCAAAACGGGCACGCGATCGCTATGCTTGCTTAGACCACTTTGCTGAAGATGCTAAAGACTATGGTTACGCGGTCACCTTTGGCTTCGGTGAATCTTGTCAAGAAAAAGTCGTGAATCAGTTAACGGAGTTACAACAACAATCGGGCTATACCCAACAAGAGGGTCAGGTTGCAGCGGATGAATTCTTCTATGCAGAACAAAACGCTCGTTTGGTAAAAGATGCCGAAGCCTACTATCGCTCGATGTTTGAGGGGCAGGTATCGTCCTGGAATGTGCGCGATCGTCACATGGCAGATAGCTTGGATAATTTAGTTGAATATCTCGATCGCCAAGGAAATGAGTCTAAAGTCGTCGTTTGGGCGCACAACTCTCATTTAGGAGATGCACGGGCAACTGATATGAGCAAAGCTGGAGAGTGGAACCTCGGTCAACTCGTGCGCGAAAAATATGGACAGGATGCTGTCTTGATCGGATTCAGCACTTATACCGGAACCGTGACCGCTGCCGCTCACTGGAATGAACTTCCGCAGTTAAAGCGAGTTTGCCCAAGTTTACCCGGTAGCTACGAGGCACTCTTTCACGAGACTGGACTTCCTCAATTTTGGATTAATCTGCAAGCTGAAAATTTAGCCGTTGCAGGATTGCGGGAGCGGCGATTAGAGCGAGCGATCGGTGTGATTTATCGTCCTGAAACGGAACGCGAGAGCCACTACTTCTATGCGTCGCTGCCTCAACAGTTCGATGTCATGATTCACATTGATGACACTCGTGGGGTCGAACCGATCGATCGTACTGTTGAATCGATCACCGACGAAGTACCAGAAACCTTTCCCTCTGCCCTTTAACCAACTACGGAGTGATAGTATGACTGAGAAAAAGTTAGCGAATGAAATTGCAGTGCCTTCGGCTCTCGCTTTGCGAGTTCGTCACGGGTTCTGATTCTGGGATTGGACATTGTTCTATTCCAATAGAGATTATCCAAACAACTGTAATTAGTGAGGTATGACTGATTGAGTGGTGAACCATTGCATTGCTTCATCAGCGATCGCACTCGGAACCGTATGCGAACCGTCAAATTCTCGGTAAAGCACGTCGTAGCCTGCTTGTTGTAGTCGTGGCACAATCCGACGACTGCATCGATCAATCGGCAACACTGTATCGCCTTTGCCGTGAGACACAAAGCATCGGGGTTGTCCGACTTGAGTTGCGGGTGCTATAAATCCAGGCGAGAACGCAAGGATATCAGTAAACAAATCTCCATTGGTAATGCCTACGGAAAGGGCATAGGATGCTCCATCTGAAAAACCTGCGATCGCAATTTGATTCGGGTTAATCGAATAACGAGAAAACGTCTGTGACAATGCTTGATCAATAAAGGCAATGTCAGAACCGTAATGGCTAAGAATCACATCCCAAGTTTGCTCACGTGAGTCGATCGCTAACACGATCGCGCTCAATTGCTCTGCCCATTGCTGAATGATACTGAGTCCATTTTCCGCATTGCCTCCTGCACCATGTAGCATCAGCACGAGAGGATTAGAAGAATCTGCTCGATAAGCTGTAGGAACATAAAGTAACCCATCTCGCTTACCTGCTAATTTGAGCGGATGCAGCCCAGGAGAGCCAGATCCTTTCGGCTGTATCGGACGAGCGCGTAATCGCCCTGCTGCGGCTGAACTTGATTGCTTCAGAAGTTTAGAGTTGATTCGCGGCATAATTTCAATTACCGTTATTCTGCGCTGGGAGCATCCGTTGTGAGAGACAAGTTGCCTTCGTCATCAAGCTGCGTCAGATCGACTGGATAGTCTCCTGTTGTTGTAAATTGTTTCGCTTCGGTCGGATCATCGGTATCCTGATCGCCGGAAAAGTTGCTTGCGACAGGTTCGTTGCTCGAATCATCGAGTTGGGGATCGACTTGGGCGTTTGCATCGAGTAATGCACTTCCACCTGCAGCATGGGTCTGTCCTGAGACCGTTTGTTGCGCTTCTAGTGCTGCTTGGTTGGGAGTTGCGCCTTGGTTTGCCATTGATTGGTCGTTCATGGTTTGAAGTGTTTTCGTGTTGCAGTTTGTTTCGTAGAGTCAGCGTCGATCGCACTGTCAGAAATTTTCACCAGCACAGGGATTGATCGAGTATCTGATAACAGACTTTCATGCTAAGAATTGCTGTAAGCTCAACCGTCTATCCAATGCCATATTTATGATTACTTTGAAATAACAAGCGATCGAAGAAATGAGAGCTTGTTCAATGAAACAATCAGTTCGCTTCAATCTAGAACAAAATGTTACTCCTATGGTAAAGATGACATCTGCAAGCAATCATTACGCTAGTAAATTGTGGCGAACTAATTGAAACGAAGACTGTGAAACCTCTGATCGTCGTACACGGAGGAGCGAAGTGCGATCGACACGCTGATCAGTCGTGTAGAGGAAGAAGCAGGATGTATTTTAATCGATCGTCAAGGGCGTATCGGGTGGGCGCACAACTCTCAGGATATGGCGGTTGCTTATATGAGTGAGGGTTTAGCACAGCCTGCTATCTTTACCCGTAAGGAGCAAACTTCAGTCATTCCAGCCTAAAATCTAATATGTTTTCTCAGCATCCTTTTTTTCAAGGAAATTCGTTTTCTGATTTGTTTGCTCAAGACATTCAGGTCGATCGCGATCGTGGTTGCATCGACTAAATCCCGCAGTTGGTTGAGTGCTATCAGGATTGTTGATAAGCGATCGAAGGTTGCTAGATCCTGTTGAAATTTCTCGATATCAAAGGAACGGGGTAGGAAGTCAGATTTCTGTTAGATGACTTCTAGAACTTTGCCAGCAAAGATGCGGTTTTTGTTGCCCATGCCTAACATTGATTTTCGTTCTTCTGCGCTGAGGTCGCGTAAGAAGGGGAGGAGATCGTTGATCTGAGTGAGCAGGTTGAGGATGGTATCTCGATCTCTTTGGCTCAGAAGTTCAGCACCCGTGGAGCTAGAAGCATCAGAGGGGAAAAGGAGGGCAGAATGGTTTGAGGGGCACTGTTGCCGTTGCTCGTGCCATTGCCGTTTGTTTTGATTCATCAAGGTATCGATGCACGTTGTTGCATCTACTAAACATGCTCCTAGCGTTTCCGTGTTGAAGAGTGGGATTTGCAAGGAGCAGGTTATTTTTTGGGAGAGGGGGGTGCGATCGCGGGAAAATATTAGGTAACGGCGAGCGTCACCGGCAGTAGATAACATTGGAACGAAGCCAGAAGTTACCAATCTGTCCGGTGCACGCAAGGGTTAGCTGACAATTTCTGAAATAGCTGAGATAGTTGAGTAAAAGAGTTTTCGGTCTCCTACACCAACTCCAACTTATGAGATCAACGCTCCCACTTTACGTGGTTCAAGTTGCTGATATAACCATGACTCAACTTGTGGATCGCCAATATTACAAGGATTAGCAATCTTGATGACAACTGCTTTAGTTGTAGGACTATAACCGATACTTTTTTCTACCAAGCTTTCTGCTAATTTCAAAAAAGTTTTGGACTGGCAACGTGATATAAAAGTCACTAAACTGCGAAAGACAATCTCTGGCTCCATAGAGCCATCCTGATACTTTGTAGTTGCATATTCTAGATTATCCAATTCTAAATATACATACATCACCCATTCATATGGAATATTACCTTCTACATTCCAAAAATGCGGGAACATTTCACGTGTTTTATTCCAACGATAAAATCCTTCATTTGTCAAATTGAGTCTTTCATAATACTTATCTAGTGCTGAGTCTTTCTTTGTTTCAATCCACTGCTCGTAGGCAACAGCAGCACCTCCAATGGCAATTATTGTTGCTGCAAGCCCAAAATAATCCTCCTTTTTTATAAACTTTTCACTTTCTGGAATTTTGCTAATTCCTATAAATCCTGCTATTGCAACAGCGATAGTAATGAGAAAAGGCCAAAGTCCTATCTGAGCTGTCCATCTCTTCTTAAGTCCAACTTCCTTCAGAACTGTTTTTTCAAATGCTATTCGTCTCATACTATTGACTCCTTATCTCATAAATGAAGCAGTATCAAACCTATCTCATAGATACATCAGCTTAGCAATTGAATGTGAGGAAGTTGTGAATTCACTGACAATCGAAGTAAAAATCTTGAAGATACTTAATTAGTACCTTTGCATCGAATTCATATTTTTTAATGCTCTAAACACGTAATCACTCAATTCGGGTTTAGGGACACCTCGAAAAAATCAAGCTTGGTTAGGTAATGACACTTGCAGGCTAACTCATTTATTTTTAGACGGATTCGACCCGTCTTATTCTGCTTAATCTCCCAGATTGAGATTTTAAGAAGATGGAGATCCACATAACACTCTGGAGCAGTATATTATCCAGACGGGAATTCTGTCTAACGCTCCGAATCAGGACGTTATCTAGACGGAGATCTGTATATCATCCGAAAAAAATTTATCCAGACTAGGATTCTGTATGTCATGCCGAAATAGCATTTTATGCAGAATTCACGTCCGTATAATGTCCCTCGGCTTAACGCAATTTCTTACTTCTTCAAGAAACATTTATGATTGGCACTTCATCACACTCCACTCAAACAAGCTTCGCTCCGCTGGAAGTGTTCGCACTTTCTCCAACCCCCCAAAGCTCACCCCTGACCATCCAAAGCTAACGCATGAGCTTCCAACACTCACCCCTTGAGCTTCCAGAGTCGATCGCTGAGCTTCCAAAGCTAACCCGCGATCGCTCAAAGCTGACGCATGAGCTTCCGAGGTTCACCCCTTGAGCTTCCAGAGCTAATCGTTGAGCTTCCCAAGCTGACGCATGAGCCTCCAAAGCTCGATCGAGGAAAAATACTGTTCGATCAGATCCGCCATTCGATACAAGCATGTTGTCATATAGCTCGCCAAGATCAAGCTGTGCTTCGTAGGAAGGTGGTGCGATGGCTACGATCGAGGTCTTAACTCAAATCTCTGATGTCATCTGGGAAATCCCCACGTCCTACAAAGACGGGATGCGGGTTCCGGCTCGGCTTTATGGGACAGAGAAATTGATTCGAGAACTCGATGATGCCGTTTACGATCAGATTACGAATGTCGCAACGCTTCCGGGAATCACCAAATATGCACTCTGTATGCCTGATGGTCACTTTGGCTATGGCTTTCCGATCGGGGGCGTTGCCGCAATGGACATCGAGCAAGGAGGTGTCATTTCTCCGGGCGGTATCGGGTTTGATATCAATTGTGGAATGCGGTTAGTAACCACGAACTTAACGTATAAAGACGTGAAGCCGCATCTGAAGGAACTCGTCGATAAGCTGTACGATCGCGTTCCGGCTGGCGTCGGTAGCACTGGTTTTGTCAAACTCTCGCGCAACGACTTTCGCAAGGTGGTAGAGCAAGGAGCGCAATGGTGCATCAACAATGGGTATGGTTGGGAAGATGACCTGGAATTCATGGAAGAACAAGGGTGTATCAAGGGAGCCGATGCCAGCAAGATCAGTGAGAAAGCTATCGATCGGGGGTTTCATCAAATCGGGACATTAGGATCGGGCAATCACTATCTTGAAATTCAAGTTGCCAAGCGAGAAAACATTTTTGATAAATCATTGGCAAAGCAGATGGGGATTACCAAACCGGATCAAGTGGTGATCATGTTTCACTGCGGTAGCCGAGGCTTTGGGCATCAGGTTGCAACCGATTACTTGCAGCGATTCCTTAAAGTGATGGATAGCAAGTATGGGATTAAGGTTCTCGATCGAGAGCTTGCCTGTGCGCCGTTTGATTCTCCCGAAGGACAAGCCTATTTTGCCGCGATGAAGTGCGGTATCAATATGTCCTTTGCCAATCGCCAAGTCATTTTGCATCGCATTCGAGAAGTGTTTTCGCAAGTGTTTGGGCAATCGGCAGAAGATCTGGGAATGCAGCTTGTGTATGATGTGTCGCACAACACTGCGAAGTTAGAAAAACATATTGTGGATGGCAAGGAGCGATCGCTGTTAGTTCACCGCAAAGGAGCCACTCGCGCTTTTGCCCCCGAAATGGCTGACCTCCCAGAACGCTACAAAGAAACAGGACAACCTGTGATCATTGGGGGCAGCATGGAAACCGGATCATACTTGCTCACCGGAGTTGCAACCGGAGATCAAACCTTTTACAGTACAGCCCACGGTAGCGGACGCACGATGAGCCGTACCAAAGCGCGTAAAACATGGCGCGGAGATGCACTACAGAAACAAATGCAGCAACGAGGGATTTATGTTCGGAGTACATCCTACACAGGACTCGCAGAAGAAGCAGGCGGTGCTTACAAGGACGTGGATGAAGTGATCGAAGCGGCAGAACTCGCAGGCATTAGTCAACGAGTCGCGAAGTTAACGCCGATCGGCAATATCAAGGGGTGAACTATGACAGAACGTACACCCCTTACCGTTGTTACGGGGCCTTTGGGCAGCGGCAAAACCACACTGTTGCGACACATTCTGAGTGTGATGCCGCGAAAGTTGGCAATTTTGATGAACGAGTTTGGGGAGATTGCGATCGACACCAAAATCCTTCAAGGCAAAAACGTTGAAATGGCAGATTTAGGTGGCGGTTGTGTTTGCTGTTCGCTCTTGGGTGAATTTGAAGCGGCGGTCGATGAAATTATTGCAACGGTCAATCCGGATCAGATCATTGTGGAAACAACGGGCGTAGCGGAACCCGATGCGTTAGTGTTTGATATTCAAGAAAGCTTGCCTCAAGTGCGGCTCGATGGAGTTGTCACCGTGATGGATGCTGATGGTCTAGTGGCATATCCTCAAATTGGGCATACCTCTCGGATTCAAATTGAATCGGCTGATCTCATTCTGTTGAACAAAGTTGATTTAGTGACTGAAACTGAGTTAGAAACAGTCATCCATAAACTTCAGTCATTCAATAAAGTGGCATTTATTGTTCGCACGGTTCGATGCCAAATTGATCTAGATCTATTGTTTGGCATTGGTCGAGAACGCTTACAACCTGCTCCGCACCATCAACATCAGCTAGAGGTTGAATCGTTTAGCTACACCGCTCAATCGGTTTACGATCGCGCTTGTTTTGAAACCTTTGCCGATTCTATGAACTCAACGATCTATCGAGCAAAAGGATTCATTCAACTTCCGGAGGGTACGCATCTCTTCAATTTTGTGGCGGGACGCTGGGATTTAGAATTGTTTGATGCTCCCGCGACAGAACTCGTGTTCATTGGTAAACAAGTGCGTCAGTTTCAATCTAACATTTGCGACCGCCTGCAAGCTTGTGAACGATCGTCAGGAGAATAGCCCCATGCCTTACGAATTTCTAGAGGAAGTTGCAACGGCGGATATTGCCTTCTATGCCTGGGGAGCCGATCTAGAGGAAGTGTTCAAAGCTGCAGGCGATGCGGTGATCAACACAATGATTGAAAATCTAGATGCGATCGCACTGACTGAAACGCGCCCGTTCAATCTAGAGGATGACGCGCTCGATTTATTGTTATTCAACTTTCTCCAGGAGTTTGTTTACTACAAGGATAGTGAACTACTTTTACTGAGGGCGCAACAAATTCAGATCAAAGAGCAAGCAGCAATCTATCATCTCACTGCAACAATGCAAGGCGAACGGTTAGATCGCGATCGCCATCACCAGCGAGTGGATGTCAAAGCTGTCACACTCCATCAATTTGAACTAAAAAAGACCGACACGGGTTGGTCAGCACAAGTTATTCTAGACATCTAACATGCTACAGATTGATGGTTCCTATGGAGAAGGCGGCGGGCAAATCCTGCGAACAAGCCTCAGTTTAGCGGCGATTACGGGACAACCAACTCGCATCGACCGCGTTCGGGCACGACGGGCAAAACCCGGACTCGCGATTCAACATCTCACCGCAGTCAGGGCAGCAGCAGCGCTCTGTCAGGCAGAAATCACAGGCGATAGGGTTGGCTCCACTCAACTAGAATTTATCCCGACGCAACCCGTCCAAGCCGGAGATTATACCTTTGATGTGGCTGAAACCCTTGGAACTGGATCTGCTGGAGCCGTAACGCTGATTCTGCAAACCGTTTTACTTCCCCTAGCACTCACAACAGGTACATCAACCGTGACCTTGAGAGGTGGAACGTTCATCCCCTTCAGCCCACCCGCTTCGTACATCGAGCAAGTGTATTTGCCCACCTTGCAGCGCATGGGAGTTCAGGCAGAGGTAGAAATCTTGGCTTGGGGCTGGTATCCACGCGGAGGGGGTGAAATCCAACTACGAGTGAGTGGCAATGGTGGTAGTGTTGGTGCGCTCCACCCGATTCAATTACTAGAGCGCGGATCTCTACAACAGATTAAAGGATTAGCGATCGTGACCGAACTCCCGTCTCACATTCCCCAGCGGATGGCGAGTCGTGCGGAAAACTTGTTAGCGGAAGCCCAGCTCAAAGCACAGGTGAAAGCGCGACGACTCAAGGGCGTGGGTGCGGGTGCGGGTGTTTTTCTGACTGTCGAATATGAGCAAACAAGAGCAGGCTTTGGAGCGATTGGAAAACTTGGATTGCCTGCCGAAGAAGTGGCAGCGATCGCAGTTCAAGAATTTTTAGACTTTCACAAGACTGGAATGCCCGTTGATCTTCATCTAGCCGATCAATTGCTCTTACCTGCGGCGTTGGCATCAAGTTCTAGCCAGTACCGAGCCGCTCAAATCAGTCTGCATCTATCAACGAATGCTTGGGCGATCGAGCAATTTGGTCTAGCAAAAATCTCGATCGACCAAACAGAACACCAAATTACTGTCGTCCCTTTGATTCACAAACGAACTAGCAAAATTGCTGGGTCAACGCAATAACGATCGCAACGAGTTGTTCTGGATCAATTGGCTTCCTACTTTGCTTGAGCTATGGCTGACAGCACGGAGTTACAGTGGCAGAGGTTTTTCCCTCTAGCCTTTGTTGCCGCAGTAAATCTCTCCAGGCAGCAAGAACCACTTGATTATTTTGAGATGCTTGAATCTGTACGCCCAAAGCAGTAAGAGCGTCATACCAAATGCCATATTTTGCATAAAGCTTGGCTCGATCTAGGGGGGTTTTGGCTTGTTTAAGTTCCTGTTGTAACGCGGGAGGTGTTGCAACGCGCTGAATCCTACCTTTACGAACTAAAGGTCTATCAAAAGTATTACTGTTCGGATCACTAGCAGAATTGCCTGCACTATCACAATAGAGGGCGAGATCCCATTGATAGGTGGCGATCGCAAGCGGCACACTTGCCGGAATGGAGAATCCAATGACACCGGGATTCGTTTTCGGCAAGCGGGAAGATGTTTTGTAGCGCGTCTTACCCGTTGCGTCGCGTAATCTCCACTCTGCAAGTGTTCCCGCAGTAATTCCGGTGGGAACATTGAACCAGACCGTTGGTCGATCGCTGACTGTTAAGCCCCAACGATCTGCAGGTACATTGGCATGAGGTGATGGAACTAATGCAGCTAGGCCTGTGTAGACATCATCACAGGGACCGCGAGAGCCTCCGGCCTGTCCTCGGTCAGAAGGAGTCCCTGGATCGGGAGGCGTGGGCGGAGAAAAGTTAATTCGCTGTTGAGCATTCGAGAATTGAGCGATCGTAACTGTACCGATCAAAACAACCCCTAATGCAGCCGAGGCAGTTTTCATAGAGGCTAGAAAGGTCATGGGAAGCGTCTCCTGTTGTTAGTTACGATGGGCTAAAAAATGATAGGCAACAATACTACTATTCAGAATGAGACCCAATAGTGCAGGGATCAATGGAATCCAGCCGCCTTGGGTGAGAATCAGCCAACAGCCGCTAATCAGTACCACAATACTGGCGACCATGGCGAATCCAATCCAGTTGACCTGCCGAAAACACCATAGAATCAGTCCTCCTAGAAGCGTCCATCCCCCGATCCATAAAATTTCAATTCCAGGCGACCAGACCCAGAGTAAGGAGCGCTTATCCAATACAGCACTGAGCATCTGGCTGATCATGTGTGCATGAATGAGTACACCGGGCAGTCTTTGCGAAAAACTCCTACCATAAGGGGTTGCAGCGTAGTCTTTACTACTGGAAGCCGTGACCCCAATTAGCACAATGCGACCTTTGATTGCCGCTAAATTGATTTGTCCACCCAGGAGCTGACGCACAGTAACTTGTTGAGCCATGTCCTGGGGAAATTTTGTCGATCGATAGTTGAGCAAAATCTGACTTCCGCGTGCATCAAAGCGTTGATAGCCCCCGGTTGGATTAGTTAAGCTTGGAAACACCGTGGAACCAAGCTGTAAATGGTTGTTCGAGGTGAACGTGGGCGCAATCTGGGGTTGTCGTGCAAACAGATATCGAAAGACTAGCTGCACACTCAGACTATAGGGAGCAGAACAGGCTGCGATCGTATTAGGACTCGCGAATAACAACTGTCGCCGAATCACGCCGTCCCCATCTTCGAGAAAATCGCTGAAACCAACCTCTGATTGCCCAATTCCAGGGGGTGGTGCAATTCCTGTCGGATCATTCGATTCTGGATCAGGACGCTTACAGATCGCAATTAGCTGATCGTTCTGGGTCATTTGTTGAAGGCGTTTCTTTAAGCTAGAGCGGCGGGCTGGAAAGTCTCGATACAAATCAAGTCCAATTACTCGCGCTTGATGCTGCTCTAGCGTTTCGAGAACGCGCTCTAGCGTTTCATCAGATAGTGAGCCAGCATTCTCCGGTTGTTTCTGAATGTCTTCCTCTTCCACTCGAACAATCAATAAACGTGGATCAGGTGGCTCGATCGGGCGATGTTGCATCAGAATATCAAACGCCTGGAGTTCCAAAGGTTGCAACAATCCAAACCAGCGTGTCCCAACAATCAAGCTTGTAACCAGCAGTGTGCTCAGTGCGAGCGTTTTAGCTTGCGATCGCGTCATCGGTGGTAGAAGCCTGCGTTTTTGACCACACCAATCTTGCCAAGTTGGTGGTACTTCTGCGGGATTTTGACAAATCACAGGCAGCCAAGTTGCACACGGAAATTCAGATTCTAGAGTTTGCAGTTTTTCTCGTGCCTTCCGAACCGCAGCATACAAAGATTGCCCACTGGAAAAAGCGCTGAGAAAAGATTTGAGGAATTCCTGGGCAACTAGATCCGGAACAGGTTCCCGCATGACAATGACTTGGGGAAGCTGAAGATCAGCAAGATCCTGAGCCAGCCCCAAGCCGTCACAGGAGTTGAAGATCGCCAGCTTCAGACCTTGTGCGATTGCATGGCGTAAGCCGTATTTGAGTTGTTCGATCGTGAGCGTTTCTGTTTGATTGATTTGAATGTAGCCTTTTTCACTGGTTGAACTATGTCCAGCAAAAAATAAAACATCCCAATTCGCTTGCCAAACTTTTTCTTGCAAATCTTGCGCGGTCGGTTCAACTAAACAATGAATTTCACTATCTGGCAAACTTTCTAAGAGTTTGCGATCGCGCTCAACATCAATGCCTTTCGCATTGCCAAGAATGCTCAAAATTCTCACTTTCTTGCGTCGAGGCGGAGCTGGGAGTTGCAGCGATCGAGCAAATTCCGGCAAACTTAGCGCAATTTCAGCATGGGGATAGTCGGTGAGAAAGTCCCACAAACACCACGGCAATTTTAAGATCTGATTGTCTTTCGCAACAATCATTAACCGAATGTGATCTTGGGGTGAAAGGCGAGTCCGTAACTGTCGATCGATGACGCGAAAAGAACTCGCACTCAGCCACGCATTCAATTGAAGTTGCAGATCGTGAGATAGCTGATGAAATTCTGAGGCGGAAATGTGAGTGACTTCTTCTTCATCAATTTCAAAGTCTGGATGGTGTGTTTGTCGCCATCCTAAATGAGCATAAAGCGCTGTGTAGAGCGATCGCCACCGTTGATAGCGATCGACGATTCCCGGAATCGCGGGTAAGCTTCCGGTAAACTGCATGGGAGTCGATCGCCCAGATTCCCAAAGTTGAGCGATCACGGTTGGAAATCCGTCTTGCCAATTGCCTTGCCCAAGATTGAGAACAATTAGATAATCCATAGTGAGCATCGCTATCTGTTACATAAAATAAGAACTCCGCCAACTTCCTAAACTATAAATCTCTCCGTTAAATCTGCCGAATCTAACGAAACTTGTAGCTTAAATCGTGTCCCGATCGAGCAACGAAATCGCTTCAGTTGAATGCCATTATCTTGATCACGAGCCGTCACCGATTGCACAACATCTCCTGAGTTTGACAGCAACGACAAACGAACCCCCGTGGGCAGAATCGCCGTGGGTTCAGCCGAACCGAGGTGCACTCGAACCGAAACGCGATTAACACTCCGCACACTGCCCAAACAATCGCCCTTCTTTTCTGATTTGACTAAAAGCCACAGCGTTTGTTCTCCGAGTTCTAACACTTTGGTTTGCTGCATTGGCACATCGGCTAGTTCAACAGTGTGCCGAAACTGATGGGTGATACAGGGTCTGTTGCTCGGTTCTGAGTCTGATGGTTGCCGATGATCCGTAAAGGTATTCTGTAACCATTGCCGGAGTTGGAGCAGAGTGTTAGGAAAAGTCATGGCAAACCTCACAAACAGAAGGTCAGGACAGCAAAATCCGATTGATAGTCTTAGCCACGTTTGCGTTTGGAGAAATATGCAGTCGATCGCTCTCAATGGACGAAATTTCTGCCCCTCAGATGTGCTTAATTGGATTTTTATCCTCTACCAAGGGTTGCCAATTAGCGTAAATGCTGCCCAGTGATGTGGGTGAGCGAAGTTTTCATCGATCGAAGGCACAATCCCTGAAAACGAGGGCTGATTGCGGAGGCGTTGCCGAATTTTAGCTGAGTTGCGAATCATTTCGATCTGAGCCTCTCGTAACGCATCCGCCTTTACTTCAGCCGTTTTGAGTTGCCGATAAAATTCCTGCATCAGGAGCAATGTACTCGCATCCCTCACCGACCAGAGCGACGCGATCGCCGCTTTACTTCCCGACTGCACGGCTAACCCCGCAAAGCCCATTTCTGCTTTACTATCCCCCAAAGCCGTCCGACAGGCACTCAACACCAACAACTGCACGGGCGGATTGCGTAACCCTAAGTCCTGAAGCTGACTGAGCCGCAACTGCTGATCCCAAAACTGGATGTATGACTGATTGACATCTCCGGGTGCAAATTCAGCATGGGTCGCCAAATGAACAATGCTGTAAGACTTTCTCTCCCGTACGGCTCTCAGGTTTTTGAGGGTGAAATTTTGATTGAGCAACGCCGTTCCTTCCCAAGGCGGTTGAGTAATTGCTGATAGCTCGATCGGTACACCAGGCAAAGGTGGCTTATTGTTGAAAGTCGATGCACCCATTGCCAAAATTCTGGTGTTCGTTGACGTTCGCGCTTGGCGATCGAGCAAATTAAATGCAGGAATAATTGCCAAGTTATACTTTTCGATCAAAAACTGTTTGCCATCATGCAGAGCTGCTAATGGCGTACTTCGTAATCCTGCTCCAAGACAAAATATGAGTTGATTGATGCCTTGCGATCGTAACTGCGGCTCCAAGGGGGCAACAATCCACTGATAAAGCTGTTGACCGGGTTGTAGATAATCCTCTGGGTCTGAGTCTTCCCGAACCACGCCCATGCGAAAGGCTTGAATCGTTTTAGTCAATGCCGCTCGATTAGCTGCGTTAATCCGGCGATGAATCAGTCTACCGTTTGCCGTTACTAACATTAAATCGAGATGATTTGCCCCCGGAATCGCGTACAGCAAAGCAGATTTGCGTCCGGTGCGACGGTTAATTTGTTCGAGAGACTCAACGATTTGAGGAGCAGACAGCACTTGAGTTGTGAACTTTCCTTGAAAGTACTCTTCGTATTGCTTTTTCCATCGCCGCTCAATTTGTAGAACCGCTTCCGCGACATCGCCCCGATCGAGCGCTTGACCCACGAGATCCGGCGGTGGACTGGGAGAGGGCGTGACCGAGGCGGTTTCTTGAGCAGGTAGCGGAGCGATCGAGGACATCACGACCGAAGACGTAAATTCGCACCCAACTAGAGCAACAGAGAGTGCAACCCCAACAAACGGTAGATGCTTGTTCATAAGTCTTCGACGAAATAGCAGGTAGATAGTAGACAGCTTCAGTGATGTCTCGGCTCGATCGTTGAACAATGGATAGGGAGAGCCGTTGACCTCTAATTGATAAATCTCGTTTTCATGGATTTGGTGCTTTGACGAATGAATAGCAGCTTCTGTTGCATTGATTCCTGAATTGGCTACAAAACTTTGGATTTTTCCCCTAAGTTCGTCATCGCGGACTAAGTTTTTATAGCCCCGAATCTATTTGCTAAGCTATTTCCCAGATCGAGCCGCTTTAACATTGAAACGCTTCGGTTAGAACCGCATTGCCCAATGCAACCTGAAAACTAAATTTAGTTCCCGCAGGGCACTTGAATCGTTGTAGCTGAATTGAGTTATCCTGCTCCCGTGCTTGAACCGATTGCACAACATCGCCCGAAGCAGAAACCAGCGATAGCGACAAACCCATTGGCAAGCACTGAGAACGCTCTGCCGGACGAAGTTGCACTCGAATGCTGACTCGACCATCCGCTTCGGGAGCGAGGGCAAGCATCAACAGAACTGTTTGTTCTGCAAACTCTAACGGTTTCACTCGTCGAACCCCAGTCGGTTCCATGACCTCCGTTTGGCGAAAACTGAATGCCAATTCTTCGGGATTCAGCCACGTCTCGATCGCGCTCCATCCCGCCGTAAACGAGTTCTCTAGCCATTGCCGCAAATTCGTTGCAACCGTTGTATTCGGATTGCGACCTTGACGCAGTTGATGTAATCTTTCTCGCCACGATCGCGTTTCCAGTAATGATCCCCACATCGTAAACGGAATTTCTAAGCGCGGTTGCTCCACAGTCGCCAGCCGTTGCAGTAAATTTTCTGCTTGTGTTTCCGCAACCGATGGTAATTCTGTAACCTCAACTCGTGTGGGTTCTGTCGGATAGAGTTGACGCATCACCCATAACACCGCAATGTCCTGAACCAGAAACTGAGCATCAAGACCATAAGCACGATCGCTGGAATCATACTGTCCGAGCGCCTTGATCTGTGCGTGGGTGGTATATCCCCAAATCCGCAGGGATGACTCATCGGGATTGATTTGAACCGCCAAATAATAGTCTCCAACCCAGCTAGGAACATCAATCCATTCTTGTGGAACTCTCAGTTCACTCGTGTCAAAACTTTTCTCTGGAATCAGCACCAAGCGTTTTTCATTCCACTCAATGGCGCAACCCTGAATCAAGTCCCACGCGGTCAAAGAAGCCGTCGATCGCGACGCGTATTCCGCCTGCAACCACAGTAAAACTGTCTCCAAACAAACCTGATTCAGATATGCTGTCCACTGTGCTTTCGGCATCGAGTAGCGTTGACTGTGTTGCCAAGCGCGGTGATCGATCGCTGCGGAAATTTGTAATTCTAGTTGCGTAATGCTGTCCATAACTGTTGTTTAAGTGTCTGTACGATTCAATCGATCCTCATCCCCTCTTTTCCATTAGCCATTCTTCCAATACCGCGCTGATTTGTTTTCCCACGTCTGAAGTTGGTGCAATATGCAAAGTGTCCTGACTCCAACGCAAAAGCGCCGATAGTAAAGCCTCGCGTGCCTTACTAAGCTTGCGAGATACAGCATATTGCTGGATTCCTAATTGTTTTGCAATCTCCTGCTGAGTTAAATTTTGTTGATAATAAAGCTGCAACAGCTCTTGGCTCGCAGGATCAAGTTTGGCGATCGCCGCTTCTAAAACTTGATTGAGTTGCGATCGCTGCGCCTGCCGTTCCTCAAGGTCTTCCTGAGAAATCAAGTCTGTCAACAATGACTCTTGAGCCGGATCAACTATGTCATCTTGAATTTCTTTGGTGTCTTCGCCCAACTTCGGCGCATTCAGCGAAGAGACAGCAGGATAGAGATACGATCGCACGCGGTTGACACAAGCCGTTAACCATTTCTGGATCACATCCGCACTTGCCTCAGCGCCAGGAGATCGCAGTTGATGGCGTTGCTGATTGTAGCGACTGGCGATCGCGTCCCACGTTTCCCGGTTAGGTGCAGGAAGTTGACGCAATTTGGGAGATTTTGTGGGCAAATAAACCGACTCAAAACACGACCACGCTAGAATCCAGCGATCGATGTCATCCGTATTCAAGCCCGCATTCTGTAAAGACTCTACCAATCGCTTACGACTGACTTTTAATAACAATCCCCAATCGCTACATAAATCAATTTCGCGACTCTGCCGCAAAAAATCTCGAATACTATTATTAAAGGCTTGACTGGCATAAGTTTTCAGACTGCCGGGATAATCAGGATCTCGCGCCTTGAGAATTCTTGGCACCTCTGCGATCGCCACTTGAAAACAATCTGATAAGCGATACCGTGATTGAGACAAATACGGCATCGTTCTATATGCACTCCAGTAACAAGCCTCTTGCAGGTACGCAGATAGATGCCCCAACGCTGTCTTTTTATCTGAGTGCTGTTGCCAGACTTTTTGCCAATAAACGACCCAAAAAGTATCCGCGTGAGGCTCCGATCGCTCAGATAAATGTGTTTGAATGCTGCGCCGCAATCGTGCATCTGTTGCCCATCCCCCAAAGCTGTCAGCCTTAAACTGTACAAAGGTTGAAAATAAATCGATGATGCTTTGACGGGGTTGCATGAAACGCACTCCTGCTGTGCAAAGGACTCAACCCCCTCAAATTACTAGGTTTATCAATGGGTTTCAATATCCGATGCGGAAGTTGTGGCTGTGTCGCGAAAAAATTAAGGTACGCTAAATCTGTTGTGCAAGAGCCGAGATTTTAGCGGGTAACTGCTCTTTCTGTAGCGTAGTCAGAATTTTTTGCGACACAGCCGTGCCATTTCCCTCATCCAGCCTGCTTTGTAGCCGCGTTGTCACCCCCTGAAGAAAATCAATCTCTTCACTGCTTGGAAAACAAGCGGTTATGGCTATATAACCACTGCTATACCTGCTCTTACTGGCAGTTTCTTCGAGGAGTCTTACTAAAAATCTCCAGACGCTTGAAGCAGCCTGGAGATCGAAATCAATTTATCAACGTAAATTAGCCACCCGCGATCGCAGGAATAATGCTCACTTCGTCACCATCTTTAAGCGGCGTATTCACTCCATCAAGAAAGCGAATGTCTTCGCTGTTCACATAGAAGTTGACGAAGCGGCGCAATTGTCCTTGCTCATCACACAACCGCGCTTTAATACCTGGACAGTTAGATTCAAGCGACTCTAACAGCGTACCAATGGTATCGCCGCTACATTCAACGGTTGCCTGATCGTTGGTGAGCTTTTGCAGAGGAGTTGGAATTAAAACTTTAACAGCCATAACCTTAGAACAATGTGGAAAGAACTAAAACATTAAACCAAAACTTGTTGCCACTCTAGACGATCGAGCGTTCTGGATCTTTCTAATGCACGCTCGAAGCTATCGAGTTTCGGTTCGATCGTGAACGGTTCGCCGACGTAACCTTGTACTGCTTCTTGAGTCTTCAGACCGTTTCCGGTGATGTAGGCGACCGTCGTTTCATCGGGATTGATCTTGCCTGCTTCGACCAATTTCTTCAGCACTGCGATCGTCGTTCCGCCTGCGGTTTCGGTGAAGATTCCTTCGGTTTCCGCCAGTAGCTTGATGCCTTCGATAATTTCAGCATCGGTGACCGATTCGATGTTGCCGTTGGTTTTCCGAGCGATATCGACCGCATAAACACCATCTGCGGGATTTCCGATTGCGATCGATTTGGCGATCGTGTTCGGCTTCACCGGGGAGATGAAGTCGCGTCCTTCTTGAAAGGCTTTGGCGATCGGAGAACATCCTTCCGCTTGTGCGCCACTGAATCGAACCGCTTTTTCATCAACCAAGCCCACTTCGACGAACTCTTGGAAGCCTTTGTAGATCTTGGTGAAGAGTGAACCCGATGCCAACGGAGCAACAATGTGATCTGGCAGTTGCCATCCAAGCTGTTCGATCACTTCGTAGCCCAGAGTTTTTGAACCTTCAGAATAGTAGGGGCGCAGGTTAATATTTACAAATCCCCAACCGTGGGTGTTTGCCACTTCAGAGCAGAGGCGATTCACTTGGTCGTAGTTACCGTGAACTGCCATCACAGTTGGGCTGTAGATTAGCGTTCCGAGGACTTTTCCGGCTTCAAGATCGGACGGAATGAACACACAGCAATCGAGACCTGCATGAGCAGCGATCGCCGCAGTCGAGTTGGCTAAGTTTCCGGTACTGGCACAAGAAACCGTGGTAAAGCCCAATTCACGGGCGCGGCTCAATGCTACCGAAACGACGCGATCCTTAAAGCTCAGGGTCGGCATGTTCACTGCATCATTCTTGATGTACAGCTTCTTCAGACCCAACCGACGCGCCAAACGATTTGCTTGCAGCAAGGGAGTCATCCCAGTTCCGACATCAATGACGTTATCGGTTTCAACGGGGAGAAACGGACGATAGCGCCAAATCGAGTTCGGGCCTGCTTGAATGGTTTCGCGAGTGACTGTTTTGCGGAGCCAATCGTAATCATATTTGACTTCTAACGGGCCAAAACACATCTCGCATACATGAGTTGCTTTTGGCTCGTATTCTGCGCCGCACTCTTTACACTTGAGCGCTTCAAAAGCAGATTGGCTAGAACGAATTTTGGAATGGGTAACGGTCATCTCTCGAAACTCCCTATCAGCAAGCTCTCTATCGTTTGACTGTGATTTCGCTTGAAATCGTATCACGCGAAAAATATCGAGTCAAACAAATCCGATAGTTTTTGTCGGGATTGCTCAACCACCGCTCACAGGCGGGATTAGAACGATTTCATCGCCGTTTTGGACGATCGTCTCTGCGGAAACAAATTCCAAATTTATGCCAAATTGAGTAATACCCTTGAGCGGCGCAAGCTGAGGACGATCGTACAGAATGCGATCGCACACCTGCTCAACGCTCACGCCTTGAGGCAATTCTAGGGTTAGTTCTGGCACTCCGTAAGCATCCTGATACGCCGCAAATAGCTTTACGGTCACGGTAATTGAGTCAGACATCTTCGGTAAAATTCAACATGTTTGTTCAAAATTAGGCGAAAAAGATCACTCTAAAGAAAAACGATCGCGCCTCCTCTGAGTATGACGTACTGTATTAACCCTGACTGCCCCCAGCCTCAGAATCCAGATCGCCTTGAACGCTGTCAGAGTTGCGGCACTCTGATGAAACTCAGAGGACGTTATTGCGTTGTGCAACCGCTCGGACGAGGCGGATTTGGCAAGACTTTTTTAGCGATCGATGAAGATCGCTTAGGAACTCGCTGCGTAATTAAACAGTTTTTGCCGCAGAGCAAAGGAACCAAGGCGCTGAACAAAGCGATTCAACTGTTTGAACAAGAAGCCGTCCGACTCCATGAACTCGGAGAGCATCCCCACATTCCCACACTCTTGGCTTATTTTGAGCAGGAACAGCGCCTCTATTTGGTGCAGCAGTACATTGAGGGGGCGACTCTGGCGCAAGAACTAGCCCAAACTGGGGTCTTCAACGAACAAAAGATTCGAGAAGTGTTAGTGCGGCTGTTGCCGATTTTGAAATTTGTTCACGATCGCAATGTGATTCATCGTGACATTACACCTGCCAATATTATTCGCCGCAAGCTAGACGGACGATTAGTGCTGATTGATTTCGGCGTTGCCAAGGTGTTGCCGGAGACGGATGCGATTCAGCCCGGAACCAGAATCGGAACAGAAGGCTATGCCCCCGTCGAACAACTGCGAAACGGCAAAGCTTATCCTGCAAGCGATTTATACAGCTTAGGTGCAACTTGTATCTACTTACTCACTCAAGTCAGACCTGAAAAACTGCATGATCCAATATCGGGGCGCTGGCTTTGGCGCGAACACCTGGAGCGGCGCGGCGGTGGCATTAGCCAAAGGATCGGGCAAATTCTCGATCGCTTGCTCAGGGATCTAGTGAGCGAACGGTATCAAACTGCCGATGAAGCGATGCATGACCTAAGAATGGCATTATCTACGCCTGCGGTTGGTGCAATGAGGGAGTTTGAAAGCAACGAGGTGACAGCGCCAGTCCTCGCAACACAGCCGCCGGAGTTGCGCCCTTCGCGACCGAGCATTCCGCCTCCGCCCTCGATACCCACGAGCGCCGCCCGCTATGTTTCAAAGAGTTCACAGCCGCGAAAATGTCTCTACACCTTGAGCGGTCACAGCACTTGGGTGATATCACTCGCGGTTAGTCCAGACCAACGCACGTTAGTCAGCGGGAGTTTAGACGATCGCATTTTCATGTGGGATGCAAGCACAGGAGAACGGTTAGGCACGTTCATCGGTCATACAAAATCGGTGAATTCGCTTGCGTTTAGTCCTGATGGGAGGCGATTGGTCAGTTGTAGCGATGATGATTCGATTAAGATTTGGGACTTACCCAGTGGTGAGTTAATCCGATCGCTCTGCGGTCATTTGCGCGATGTGAACGCGATCTCGCTGAGTCCCGATGGACAGTTTTTCGTCAGTGGTAGTGAGGATCGCACCGTTTGCGTTTGGCGATTGCAGACTGGGGAACTGCTGCAAAGCTTCACTACGTCAGGGATGGTGCGATCGGTAGCGGTTAGCCCAAACGGTCAAATTGTTGCCAGTGGTGGGCTGGATAATCAAATTAGGCTGTGGAGTTTGAGGACAGGTCAGCAGATTCGGACATTAAGCGGACATCAAAATTCCATTATGTCGATCGCGCTCAATCCGCAAGGCGATCGTCTTGTAAGTGCGAGTAAAGACAAAACAATCCGGATTTGGGAGCCGAATTCTGGAGAACTGCTGCAAACCTTGACCGGACATTTCGATATTGTTTGCACGATCGCGATTAGTCCCGATGGCAAGACCTTGATTAGCGGCAGCAATGATAAAACGATTAAGCTTTGGAACCTTAGCACTGGAGACCTTCTTTGCACCTTGAGTGAGCATTCTCAAGCGGTCAATGCGATCGCGATTAGCTCAGACGGCAGGTGGTTCGCTAGTGGTAGTTCAGATAACACTGTAAAAATCTGGCAATTAAGAACGTTAGAACTTGTTCCACCGCTTTGAGCTTAGGCAGGACTGACTGAAGGTTTGAATGATGTCTGCAAATCGCGAATTCTGTTCCATTAGCGCCATGTGCCCCGCTGGAGACAAGACCTCCAATTGTGCTTGAGGGACTTCTCGACTCATACGATCGCTCGCAATCGGTCGAGTTGCAATGTCCGATCGACCTACTACAACTAAAGTAGGAACTGTTATCTTCGGTAACGTTGCAGTTTCATCAAATCTAAACATTGCCAGAACGCCCCGCGCCAAAATTCCTGGTGGTGCTTTGATACCAATTAAACTAGAGAAATTAAGCTGTCCGCGTGTTTCTCTTCCGGTAAAGCCAGAAATTTCTGTGGTTAGCAGGGTCGTACCATTCAAATAACTGAGCCAGCTTGTCAGATGCAGTAGTGGAGAAAGCACGATCGCAAGATATAGCAAAGGCTCTAGCAGAGGTTTTTGCAGTGCTAGCAATAGTTTACTGAGAATGGTCGTTCTCAGTGGATTGGTGTAAGTTCCATCTACCAAGATCAAGCCTGCAACTCGTTGTTCAAGTCGCTCTGGAAACAATCGACAGAAGGTGAGCAGAACCATTGCTCCCATACTATGTCCGAGCAAAATAGCAGGCTGATCTCCTGCTATCTCCAAGACTGCATTCAGATCACGAGCATATTTTTCCAAAGAGTAGTCGCGATTTTTCGGCTTTTTAGATTGACCCAATCCAGGCAGATCCCACACAATCACGCGAAACTGTTGAGCAAGCTGCTTCTTGGCGTAGTACCACACGGTACTATCAGGCCCCCAACCGTGCGTCAGAATCAGCGGGGGAGCATGGTCATCTCCATAGAATTCAACTTTAATTTCGCTGCCATCCGGTCGAACTAGGCGTTGAACCTGGTTGCTGCGGTAAGGTTTAGGTTCATCCCGACCAAGACGACGCAGTAGTAGAACCGGCAAAAAGCCCAAGAATGACCAGAGTAAGAGTCCAATGCCTAGATATAACCAGAGATCGTCTTGCCATTCTCCCTCGTACCACTGACGCAGAATGTAACCGCTACCACCCAGTAGAGCAATAGACAGCAAGCCTGCGAACGAGCGCAGCAGAAAATCGAGGGGCATGAACATCACAGGGTTACTCTTTAAGAGCAGGGAATTAAACTATGCTGAGATTAGAGCAAAGTTTGAGCTAAGAGTAACCCTCTGAGGATAGAATAGCGTCCTCTTAATGTTTTCTAGAAGCCTTACATACTGGATAAGCGGCTATTGACCCTGCTGAAAAATTACATCATTGAGCCAAAGGGGATTGATCAAAATGAGCCAGCAAATCCGCAGGGCTATCGTAAATCTCGATCGCCTCTGCTAATTGCTCATCCGAAAATCCTCCACTGCGAAATGCAATCACTGCTACTCCAGCAGCGTTTGCTGCCTGAATATCATAAGGCGTATCTCCCAACATAATCGCCTCATTCGGCTTCAAATGCCCTTTCTCCAGAGTTACCTCAATCAAATCGGGTTCAGGCTTAGAAGCGTCTGCGTCGCTTGAGGTCGTTGCCATATTTTGGTCTAAAAGATCATCAACCTGAGCCGCTTTCAACAAAACCGAGAGTTCTTCGCTCGTTGCTGAACTAGAAATCACTAATTCATACCCGGACTGTTTTAGCTTTTCGATTAACAGTCTTGAACCATCAGTCGGAGCTAAATCAGCACCATACTTTTGCATGATCAGTTCTTTGCGTCGATCGGCAATCTCTTTTCCTTCTCCTTCTTCACCAGATAGTGACGACACAATTCGCGGAATTAATTGATCTCCGCCCATGCCGATTAAAGGTCGAACTTGATCGAACTCTACATCATATCCATGCTCTGCAAATGCTTCCACATAGGCATGAGCGTGAGCATCATTACTATCGACTAATGTACCATCAATATCTAACAGTACGCCTTTTAATAACATGGTGAAGTCTTCCTGGTGTTAAAGAATTAGTGCTGCGATCGCAAATACAATCAAGACTTCTCATTCTAGACATTCACAAACTCCCCCAAGTCTGCTTTAAGGCACATCTTAGTCGAGAGATAATCAACGCTCTAACACCTCTAAAACTGCTTTCGGCAACAATTGATCCTTAAACCAAACAATCCGAGCAGGCGTATCCGAAACCTTCACTCCCGCCTTCTCTAAGTTCAATCGCTCTGACACTGCCAGAATCAAATCATCCCGCCCGGATTGGCGCACCTGCGAAAACTTCTTCCGCAAATACTCTGGTCGCCAATAGCCTACAATTTCAACTAAGAATGTCCTGCCATCAGGATGCACCACCCGAAAATCAGGAATCATCACGCTTCCCGGAATCGGAATTAGATCGACCTCGCGTTCTAATCGCCATTCTGTTTTAGCTTTGTTCCATCGATCGACAAACCCCGCCTCAAGCAAACTATCATAGGTCTTCCCTGGGGGATAATGGCTGACCAATCCACAGTCGGAATCTAACGCAAATCGACCTTGGCGCGTTTTACCCGAATAACTATCATTAACCTGCAACTCAGCAGACAAGCTCCAGCGCGTCACATGCAGTAAAGCTGGAAGTAACTTTGCGATCGCCAATCCATACCGTGTGGAAGGCTTAAACAAGCTAGTCGGGCCATCGATCGTCAAAGTAAATCCATGATCCGCATCACCTTCAATGTAAGTCATTAACTGAAACAGCTTCATATACCGGAACAATAGCTTATACTGTCCCGGATCATTGCGATGTGCATTGATTACGAGATGACTTGCTCGATAAAACACCCCTTGCACTTGCGATAGATTGTAACGATGGACAAGAGCCTCCGGTGTTGGAGCTTCAAAACTAACTAGGATTTGGTTTTCTGGCAAATCTGCATACAATCCCGACTTGACTTGCTCTGGAAAAACTTCAGCGTTCAACTCCTGACTCAGCATCTTTGCAACTTGCCCGATTGTCTGCTCAGTCTCCAACACACTTGGAATTTTTTGTGCTGACAGGGCAAATACCCGTTCTCTCAGCATCAGTGGGTCAAGTGGACTCACCGTTTCAAACGTACTAAACGCACTATTAAGCAGATGTGCCAAACCGCGCTTAACTCGATAATCGGTTTCTTCACCCTCGATCGCTTGTAATTGTCGATTCAATTCGCCCCTCGTTCCGTGCTGCGCCTCATGAAACAACGTGATCAACTCTTCAGCGATCGACAAAACTTTCTCATCAAGCAGCAATCGCTTGGGGACAATCTCTTCACCATTAAAACGTTGAATCAATAACTCAGTCGGTAACATACTTTTACTATCACAGCAGATCCATCCTACCGCTCAGATTCGCTGCATAATGGGTTCAGAAAGATAAAATACACCATGTTGAAATCTCGCTGGAAAATCTTGACGATCGTCGCCCTTCTCGTTGTTACTGTACTGGGCTGTGCTTTTCTACTCAATCGACCTAAAGCACCGATCGGTAGTCAACCGTTACTCCCCCCTATTGTAGGAAACGTTCACCTCGCAATGGGCATTCCCAGCAAAGCTACACCCGATATTGCCAATGCAAACGACTACCTGATCGCAGATAATACTCGTTCCTACGCACTGTCTTACAACAACAGCAAACACATCCCTAACTGGACAAGTTGGCAACTGAATAAAAGCTGGCTTGGCACAGTTCCCCGCTCTAATGATTTTCGCCCTGATCCGATCCTGCCAAAAGGCTGGTATCAAGTAAAGTCCAGCGACTACAACGGTAGTGGCTACGATCGCGGACACCTCACTCCTTCTGCCGATCGCACTCGCAATCTGCAAACGAATTCCGCGACCTTTTTCATGACCAACATTCTGCCGCAAACTCCTGATAACAATCGCGATGTGTGGGAAGGTCTAGAAAGCGAGTCGCGCAGACTGGTCAACACTGGCAAAGAACTTTACATTATTGCCGGTGGGCTGGGCGAAAAAGGGACGATCGGCGCTGAAAAAATTTCCATCCCCGCTTCAACCTGGAAAGTGATTGTTGTCATGGATCAACCCAGCTCTAAAGCGGCTGATGTCACAGCTAAAACCAGAGTGATTGCGGTAAATGTTCCGAACATTCAAGGAATCAAAGATAAAACTTGGCGCGACTATCGCATCAGCGTGGATCAGCTTGAAGCTAAAACGGGATACGACTTCCTCAGCGCTGTTCCAGAAGCAGTACAACAAGCGATCGAAAGCAAAGTAGACAATCAATAAGTTCTAGAAGCAGTACAACAAGCGATCGGAAGCAAAGTAGACAATCAATAAATAGTGATTAGAATCTATAGCCATCCGGTTTGAGCTGTGAACGCTAAAAGAAGTAGGGGGTGAAAAGGGAACATCCCCCACTCCACAACTGATCTAGGTAATTTAAGGTCGCTATAGATCAACCGTGATACAGCGCTCATATTCTGTTATCTTCTATACACCAAACTGCGCTGGAAGTATTGCACAATGTAATCTCCGTAGTTTCACCGCTTTCAGGCTGATCAATTCTTCACTATGCCATAAAGATTCAGTGAAGCAGGTAGACGTGTCTCCGGTGAACCACTTAGATTACGTAATAAGTAAGCCAAAAGTCTTGTTAGACGCAAGAGTTTTAACTCCTGAACCCGCCCAAATGCTCTCCTCTCGGTCTCATCTATTGCCCAGGTCATGAGCAACCCATTTTTCTAAGTAGAGATTCCTCTTTATGACAAGCATAAACATGGAGACAAAGCGCTACTCCGAAGACTTCGATCTTCAAAGCCATTGGCTCGTTCTGAAACGTCGCTGGTTAGTTACTGTCGGTGTGTTTGCCGCAACAGTCGGACTCGTTGGACTGGCAACCACCATGCAACGACCGAGCTATGAAGCAAACGGGCGAGTGTTAGTTCAGACAAACCGCACCACCTCGCTAACCGGTGTCGGTGAAAAAATCGGAACGCTTGAACCCCTCAGACGCGAAGGTAATCCACTCGATACTCAAGCAGTCGTCGTGATGTCCTACCCCAATTTGCAGCGCGTAATTGATACGCTGCAACTTAAGAACGGCAAAGGACGATCGATGACTCCTGAAGAACTGGCTCGACGGCTTAAGGTCGAACCCGTTCCAACTACCGATATTCTCAACGTCAAGTACAACGACGACGACCCAGAGATGGCAGCAAACGTGGTCAACTTGATCATGAAAGCCTACATCGACAGCAACCTTAAAACCAACCAGGAAGAAGCCACCAAAGCAGGTGGTTTTATCGAAAATCAGCTTCCTGCTGCACAAGAAGAACTGAACAAAGCTTCTGAAGCCCTACGCAACTTTAGAACCCGCAATGGCATTGTCGATTTAGAGCGCGAGTCGGCTGCAAACATTGCCTCAGCCGCAACCCTTCAAGATCAGTTAAGCCAAGCGCGGGCACAGCTTGCCGATGTCGCTCGGCAAGAGCAAGCGGTTGTGAATCAATTAGGACTTAGCCTCGATCAAGCTATCAACCTTGCCTCTCTCAGCCAATCCGCAGGCGTTCAAGAAGTTCTTAGCCAACTTCAGCAGGTTGAAACTCGTCTCGTTACCGAGCAATCCCGATTCAAAGGCACTACGCCGCAAATTCAAACCTTGCAGCAGCAGCGGGATGACCTCAACGCCCTCCTGCAATCGCGAGTGGTAGAAGCTGTGGGCGCAAATGTGTCTGTTGCTCCGGGAGGGCTGCAAGTCGGTGATATTAAACGTAACCTTGCTCAAAGCTTGGCACAACTACAGTCTCAGCGCCTCGGTTTAGATAGCCGCATCTCGATGATATCGGGCTTATTAACCAACTACCGCAGTCGCGCCTTAGAAACTCCAGCCTTAATTAAGCAAGAGGGCGATCTTGTCCGTCAGCAGGAAATTGCGCTGACTGCTTATCAAAACCTCAATGCCCGCAAGCAAGAAATTGAGGTCGCAAAAAATCAGCAGGTCGGCAACGCCCGGATTCTGCAAAACGCGCTAGTTCCGACCCAACCCGCCGGACAAATGCGCCTGCTCTTGTTGGCATCCGGAGCGATCGTGGGGTTACTGTTAGGCATTGCGGCGGCATTCCTGATCGATGCAATCGACCGATCGCTCAAGACAGTGAAAGATGCCGAAGCACAGTATGGCTATACCCTGTTGGGGTTAGTGCCCCGATTTGAAACCAGTGATACTCCGACGATTATCTCGCCGAGCGGTGATGATATCTCGCCACGAGTAATCGCGATGACTTCGCCGCGATCGATGATTCATGAAGCCTATCAGATGCTACAAGCGAACCTGAAGTTCATGAGCCTTGATCGGAAGGTGAAGACGATCGTCGTGAGCAGTGCTGTTCCTAGAGAAGGTAAATCTGAAGTGACGGCGAACCTTGCAGCCACCATGGCGCAATCGGGTCGTAAGGTGCTGCTCGTCGATGCAGATATGCGGAATCCAACACAGCATCATCTCTGGGGATTAGTGAACTCGGTGGGTTTAAGTAACGTTGTGGTCGATCAAAGCGAACTGCGACAAGCGGTGAAGCCGATTACGAGCAACCTATCGGTTCTGACTGCGGGTGTAATGCCACCCAATCCACTCGCAATTCTTGATTCTGAGGCGATGACTACGTTCCTCGAAACCGTCGCCAAAGACTATGATTATGTCTTGTTCGACACGCCACCGCTTGCGGGCACTGCGGACGCTGCGGTACTGGGCAAGATGGCAGACGGAGTTTTGATTGCGGTGCGTCCGGGTGTAGCGGATTCAGCCAGCGTCGCAGCGGCAAAATCGCTGCTCGATCGCTCCGAACCCAACATTCTAGGACTGGTGGCAAACGGTGTGAATGTACGGTACGAGCCGGACAGCTACTTCTACTACACCAGCCCGCGTGAGCAAGTTTCTGATCGCGGTGAACGGACGCGATCGGTGTTAACTAGGTAGCCCCCAAATCAGTTTGCTGTAAAGAGGAACTAGCGCGATGTCTGCTGAGAGGCATCGCGCTTTTTTTCATGCCGGGGTTCCCTTTTAGCGCTCATCACTCAAACTCGATCGCGAACGCCCAGGGAACTTCGTTAAAGAATTAAAGTCAGCTTTAGAATCAAGATCGGCATGACGACGAGGTGCAACAACTCCAAAAGTCGCACCTCGTTTCGGTTGGATTAGGCACTTGACAAAGGATTTTTACGGTGAAGCGATACTTCTCTTGGAAAACGATCGGATTCGGGTTTATCGGAGGATTGGCGCTGGCTGTGGCTGGAGCTTCGCCGAGCCTTGCAGCTGAACGGCTCAATTTACGGTTAGGGCCGTTTGAGCAATCGATCGCCGTTTCAGACTTAGAAAAATTTGCTAAAACAGGCGAAATTCCCTCGACGCTCCAGCTTTATTCGGCACTGCTAACGCCTGACTTCCGCAGAGCGCTCAACAGCCGATTACAGCTTGATCCGAACTTGGGCACTCAAATTATGGAAGATTTGCTCAAGTCGCCCTCTGGTCGGCAGGTGTTGGACTCTATTCGGCAAGCGGCACCAGGACTGAGCGTAGAAACTTTACAGGCAGGATTTTGGCTGGCAGCGCGGCAGGCAAACGGCTTAGACGCGATCGGGGTGCTCAAAGCGATTCCCCAGGATAGTGTGACGGTTGATGTGACTCAAGCAGTAGGAATCGCATCGCAGCTTAATTTTTCATACTGGAAAACGCAGGGCATTCGCTCACTGTTAGAGCGCAGTTTAGATCCAGGCAGCTCAACGTTTCGCGCCTCGTTTGATCCGTCGATCGCAGGAGCGCAGCAGGTCGAGGAGGACTCGCTTTTATTCATTGATGAGAAGCGCAATCGCAGATTACCCGTTGATTTTTACTGGAGTGCTGCCAATCCTCAAGCGCCCCTCGTCGTGATTACACCGGGATTTGAAGCAAATCGTAAGTTTCTCGCTTATTTAGCACGGCATCTTGCCTCACATGGATTAACGGTCGCAGCGATCGAGCATCCGTTTCTAGCGCGGGCGGGGTCGCTTTCTGCGCTGAACCCCGATCGGTTAATTCCAGCGAGCGAGTTTATCGATCGCCCCAAGGATATTCAATTTTTGCTGGATAGATTTGCGGAACTGAATCAGCAACCCGGTGCGCTGCAAGGAAAACTGAATACTCAACAAGTCACCGTGATCGGACATTCGCTCGGTGGCTATGAGGCGTTAGCGTTAGCGGGAGCAGAACTGCGATTCGATGAACTTCGCGAATATTGCCGTACCAGTGGGCTGCTCGATCGAGTTCCAGCAGATTGGTTGCAGTGTGCTGCTACTGAGCGTCCCGAAAATCGTCTCAGTCTGCGTGATCCGAGAGTGGCGCAAGCGATCGCGCTGAATCCAGCGATCGGGCAAATTTTCGGCAAATCGGGACTCAAATCGGTGGCAACTCCAACTTTGATTCTCACCAGTACCGATGATACGTTAGCGCCTGCGTTTAGCCAGCAGCTTCAGCCCTTTTTGCAACTGCCAACCCCGAAATACTTGCTGACCGCGATCGGAACGACGCACTTAAGCGTGAGCGATCCGGGCAATTTTAGCGGTGCAGTCGCGCAAGGAACCCTCGTCAAAGAGCGCAAAGGAGAAGAAATGGAACCCCTGCGCCGTCTGTTACAAGGCGTGAGTTTAGCTTTCATCAAGCAAGCCACGCCCGAAGCGAAAACCTATCAGCCATTTTTATCACCGGGGTATGCCCGATCGCTGTCCAAGCCCGACTTACCTCTGCGGCTCAACACTGAGCTACCGACTAATCTAACCCGCTGGTTAAGCTTAGCCGCAATGTTTTAGAGCGGGATTGATTCGTGTCGATCGCCAATCGACAAAAGATATTGCCGCCCTGCGGTGAATATTTGATACTGTTTGACAGCAAGTTTGCCAGAATCCGCTGAAGCAATCCCGCATCGATTTCGATTACACGACTGATTGTGGCGAATCCTAAAAGCTGATCTGTGTGTTGGTCTCGAATCAAAAACCATTGACTGTCAAACCAGATTGACCCTAGCGCAAACTGTCCATGCCACTGTCCGCATTCCCAAAGCTGCGGTAAAGCAGTCGTGTGCCAAAGCTGGAACATTGCTTCACTTAGCAGTGCAGTGGAGGGTGGCATCTGAATTCATCGTAAATAACTTTTCACAGAAGCTTCAGCATTTTCTATCAGCCGATCTCTTTGCTCATCCAGGTGATCCGCAGAATCTTGGTCATCTTCATATGTCCTTCACACAACGTCCTTTCATGTGACGGTAGACTCTTGTTTTCTAGGTGTAATTCGATCGAACCCTCATCGCAGCTTTTGAGCATATTGGCATTTTTAACTGTTTCTCCGTATTCTCAAGTTAACTCTACGTGCGATCGCTTCAACTTCCTGGAAAACACTGAGTTTGTGCAAACTTTTTACCAGTGTTGTGATCACCAAATCAAGCTGATTTGAGCAAAGTTAGCCTGAGTTAAGCCAACCTACGACGAATTAAGCCGTACAAATACTGAGAAGCTCTCATTACCTCATCTGTAATCTCTTGTAAAACGCATTGATCCAATTTTGCGTGTTTAACCGCTTCGCAGTATCACCATCTTTCGTCTACGTTGGAGGCAAACCGATTCATCAGTTTAATTTGAAGTTCACCTCTAGTTCATTCATTGCTTTGAGTCTTGGTCATCTCTTTAAGTACAAACCTCGACAAAGATAGTATTTTCACTATATACGTACAGATGGTTAAGCTCAAGGCGACTTAATTTCACTGCCCTTCCCAGCTTAGACACAGTATTTGTTGACTCAGGGATCTCTACCAATTTTCAGTTTTGCCGAACTATCAGGGACATAGTGGAATCGAGAATCTCATCTACCCACTTTTTCAAACCGATTCCAAAGAGTAGACGCAACTGATTTAGGAACGAGATTCTCATGCGTGAAAGACTATCTGTCTCTTCATCTATCCTTTGGATATTTCAAACTAGATTACTACTGAGGGCGATTCGAGCAACTCTCAGTTCGCCTAAACGACTCCGGCGCTATCTTCTATTTGGCAGTGATAGCGCAATCTTTCTGACTGCTACTTGTGTTGCGCTGAGCCTTCGATTTGAAGATCAGCCTTTATTCGATCACCTCAATCAATATCAAAGTGCCTTGATATTGGTCATTCCGGTTAAATTTTGTATTTTCTATTTGCTGGGAATGTATCGCCCTCTGCTGCGCCACACCGGGACTGAGGTGTTGTGGTTGGCGTTAAAATCAGTCATTTTAAGCGAAGCGGGATTAGTTGCTTTTACTACGCTAATGGGTGTCCCCGTACTGCCACGATCGGTGCAGATTATCAGCGCTCTGATTACCTGGATTGGAGTAGTAGGTACACGGTTTTCGGTGCGTCGGTTTTTTATGTTAATGCAGACTGCACCGAAGACATCGAGCAAAATTCTGCGTGTGCTTCCAACCCTGGAAGATCAGCATGAGACGGAGCGGATTATCATTTATGGAGCAGGCTCGGCTGGATTTCAGCTTTCCCAAGCGCTGATGCGTGAATCTGCTTATCAAGTCGTTGCCTTTGTTGATGATGATCTTGATATTCAGGGACGATTGCTCGATCGCATTCAAATCCATCATCCTGCGATGCTAAAAGTGCTGATTGATCAGTATCAGGTGACGATGGTGTTGCTGGCGATTCCGTCTGCAAAGCCGCAGGAAAAGCGACGAATTCTGAAAAGCTTAAAAGGGCTTCCGGTAAAGGTGAAAACCGTTCCTTCAATCCGAGAGATTGTGACGGGGCGAGTGTCGATCGGAAAAATTCGGAATGTGGATATTTCTGATTTGCTAGGACGTGAGGAAGTTTTACCCGATCCGGGCTTGCTGCGAATCAACATTACCGATAAATCTGTTCTCGTTACTGGAGCAGGTGGCTCGATCGGCTCAGAACTTTGTCGCCAAATTGCTGAACAAAACCCCCGCTTACTGGTGCTGTATGAATTGAATGAATTTGCGCTTTATTCGATCGATGCAGAACTGGCAGAAACCTATCCGCATATTCCTCGTAAAGCGCATCTCGGATCAGTGACAGATGGCGATCGTTTAACCGAAGTCTTTCAAAAATACCAGGTCGAGACGGTTTATCATGCCGCTGCCTACAAGCACGTTCCGCTGGTTGAAAGCAATGCGGAGCAAGGCATTATCAACAATGCTTATGGAACAATGGTGACGGCGCAGACTGCCGATCGCTGTGGAGTTGACACGTTTGTGTTGATTTCCACCGATAAAGCAGTGCGTCCAACGAATGTGATGGGTGCAACAAAGCGAATTGCGGAGCTGGTACTTCAAGCGCTAGCAGCAAAACCAGAGACCCATACTCGATTTGTGATGGTTCGATTTGGCAATGTGTTGAACAGTAATGGATCAGTTGTGCCGCGATTTAAGCAGCAAATTGCAGCAGGTAAGTCGATTACGCTGACGCACCCAGAGATGACGCGCTATTTTATGTCGATTCCAGAAGCCTCACGATTGGTGATCCAAGCCGGTGCAATAGGTCAGGGGGGCGAAGTGTTTCTGTTAGATATGGGTGAGCCTGTGAGAATTCATGATCTTGCCGTGCAGATGATCGAACTCAGCGGTCTGGTGCCAGGAGAAGATATCGAGATCGAGGTGACAGGGTTACGACCGGGTGAAAAACTCTATGAAGAGTTACTCATTGGTGGAGATGCGATGGCGACGAGTCATCCAAAGATTTTTGCAGCACGAGAAGCAATGATCCCTTGGGAAAAATTAGAGCTGTTATTGGATCAGCTTTTCTTGGTGGCGTATCAGAAGAATCCAAATAAACTGCGATCGCTGCTCAAAACGCTTGTCCCTGAGTATGCTCCTGCAACACAAGCCTCTACCGTCCGTCATCACAATTAGCGATCGGACAAACAGATTAACCTGACGGAGTTCGGTGGAAAGAACTCATATCAGGTTATCTGCTCGTTTTCTCTCAGCCTATCTCAGCAAAATTCGACTACTCGGCCCGATTTGTCTAGACGAAGCTTTCGAGCCTTCAAGCACAACGCGGCTAACTTGCTGTAGCTGATTGCTACTCAAAATCCCGCCCAAATTTGGGTCAATCCCGATCGGGGCCGAAGGAGGGAGTACGGTAGCTGGCGGCGCATTTGGAGTCGAAGGAGATGGCACACTCGGAGCTGAAATTGGCGGCACACTCGGAGTCGAAGGGGGAAGCGTCCCCGGATTGGGAACTGCCGGTGTACCCGGACTAGGGATAGTAGGTGAAGACGGGGCGATCGGAGCTAAACCTGCGGGAATAGTTACGCGCAACTGAACAGGCATCGCATTGATGCGGAACGAAGAAACCGTAGGGCGGGGTGGAATCTGAGGATTGGCGTTGAAATTGTAGTGCGATCGGAAATCAAACACGGTTGGACTGGTTCCTCCGTTACGATCGCTATATCGCGCTCCCTGTCCACTGATATCAAACGTGCCCTGATACTGGAATCCGGTTGCAGGATCGGTGGCGATGCCTGTGTATCTTCCCCGTACAACCAGTTCATCTTGAATCGTGCCGTGAAATCGAGTTGGTGCATTGTGATTGCGGCGGACTGGCTGGAGTTCCCCTCCCGATAGCACTGGAGAAGTTAGCACTCCATCGGTTGAGACGATCGGAATTCCGCGAAAATCGACAAAGTAGCGCCCGCTGCTATCGACCTGTACGAGATTCGGGTTGAAGTCTTGCGCCGAATACACAAGCTGCCCGTTTCTGAAATAGCGTCCTTGACTATCTGTATTGACTCGGGTGGTGCCTTGGTTAAAGTTTGGGTTTTGGCTGGGAGGAACAACTGTGCCAGAAACTACGCCCGTACTGCGGATGACAATTTGGGCAGAGGCGGGATCAATTCCAAGAGTGCCAAATGAAAGCGCGATCGTAAAAAGGGTTCTAGAGAGCATAGTGACTTAAAACCGGAATGTTGTCCGCACCGTGCCAATGACGATCGGATCGTTTGCAGCATTGTGATTCGCATTGAAGATCACGAGAACGCCAGGAGTAATGTCGATCGAGGAATTGAGTCTGGCGCGGTAGAATGCCTCTAAATGCAGCGCGGTGTCAGGTTGTCCGCCTCTGCCCCCTGTGTTGCTAAACCGAGGGAAGTTATAGCCTTCGGGTAGCGTACTACTTGTGATTTTAGGCGGTTGTCCAAACAGAAGACCACCGAGATTTCCCGGCACAAACAAGTCAGGAAATGCAGAAAAGACCATCCAGTTTGTTGTTTGTACTGAACCGGGAAGCTCAACGGCTTTTGAGCTTGTCCATCCACCCCAGCCGCCGATCGTCCATTTCTGATTGAGCCGCCAAGCGACTGTTGCACCGATCGCGTGAGTGGTAAATGCGGTATTCGTCGGTGCAAACGGTGAGAGCAATTGTGAATCTCCGATTCCGGTTCCAATGAAGCCATCGGGCGATCGTGAAAATAGATAATGAATGCCGATGTTGAGCGTATTGGTGGGCGCGAGCGTCAATTGCGCTCCAGCAGCGTACCGACCTCCGATTAGTCCACCGGCATCTGCATTTCCCGCAAACGAGGGCAATTCAGCACTATACACTCCTTGCAAACTGAGGTGCGGATTGATTTGCCAATCGAACCCGACACCGCCTGTGCCGTTCCCGATCGCTAAGATTGGATTGCGTTGTCCGAGCAATGAAGGTGCGCCATCGCCTGCACCTTCAAGCGGATTGATCCCTCGAAAGGTATTTGCGGGATTCACGCCTACTGCACCGATCAAAACACCAAAATTATCAGCAATGGGGAATCGATAAGACAGATCGCTGATAAAGATCTGATTGTCTTGTTCGGATTCGTAGGAGAGCCGCCCCATATTGGTAAAGAGATTAGGCGCAGACGATCGTAAGTTTCCAGTTTGCAGCGTGGTTAACAGCAAGTCTCGTCCACTGAATGAAGTAGCAAGTGAGAGTTGAACATTGCTTGTGAATGTGGGTTTTAATTCCCCTTGACGTTCAGGTACACCGTCTCTGGGAAACAAATCAACATTTGCTTGATTGCTGGCTTGGGCAGATACGATCGCTTGCCCAAACAATCGCGTCGTGGTTGAGAATTGCTGCTTCTCTAGCGTGGTCGATCGCGCTTCTAAGTGATCAACTCGACCGTTTAGCGCTGCCAGTTCAGATGTAAATTTCGCTTGTAGAGTTTGCAGCGTGTCCAAATCTGGTTGGGTGACGATGTTAGACTGCTGAGCCCTGAGTAATGCTTGTACTCGATCGAGACAAGCATTTAGTCCCGCCGCAAACTCGTATCGAGTGATTGCTCGATCGCCCCGAAAAGTACGGTCTGGATATCCTGCAATACAGCCATATCGCTCAATTAATCCCTGTAATGCTTGAAATGCCCAGTCCCTCGGCTGTACGTCCGACAATTGCGAAACCGACGTAACTTGATCCATTCCATCTACAACGGGTTCGGTTTCTGACGCGATCGCACGAATCGAACTAAACTCTGGTACTGCTGAAGAAGGACGATCGACATCCGGTGCAATCGGCCTTAATGCAACTGGTGTATTTGTTTTTATTTCGCTAAACTCTGGCGATCGGACTGTCTCTGGAGTTCCAACTTTAGCGTTAGTCGGCTTTGAGTTTAGATGAATCGAGTTTTGAAGGGTCTTCCTCCCGACAACTAAGCGGGACGGCTGCGGGGGATATGCGATCGCTCCAGTCTCGGTCATCGTCTTACTCCAAATGTTGCATTCTCCTTATACCCGCATTTACGTATAAAAACTCACGTTAGCAATTGGTACTACTGATGCAAAAAATTATCTTTCTGAAGGTGGGCGTACTCGGTATACCCCAAGAGTTAAGTTGAATTACGCCCTGTTATCACTAATGCTTATATGAATGTTCATTCTCGATATCGTCCCAGTGCAATTTTTGCTCTAATTGCTGGATTTGCCGTTGTACTTGGCATCTGCCACTACTATCAGCGCATTTCAAGTAAGCCTGTTTTCCCGATCGACAAAAGCACACTTACGATTACTCGCGTCGATCAACCTGGGAATTCCGAAGTCTAAATGATCGCCTCGCATTGCTAAACGGGTTTTCCTGCACCGGAGGCATCGCGGGTTTGGTAATCTGATTGAGGATTACTGGGAGAGCCGCGTTATGACTGAGACACCACAAGAATTACCAAACGCTGACGAGTTGCTTCTATCACTCCGTCGTAAAGAGGGATCATGGGTTGAGTGGGCACACGCTTGTCAAACACTGCAAAAAGCAGGCCATACACCACAAGCTATTTTTGAAGCCACCGGATTTGAGCCAATTCATCAAAATCAAATTACTGTTGCGGCTCAGGTATTCGACTCGATGCTTAAGGTCGGGGTTTCGGATGCGGTGCGATCGTATTTTGGCAACAGAGCCAGCGATATTCTCTACGAATTACGGATTCTCTCTCAATCTGAAAGAGCCGCAGCCGCAGAGTTAGTGTTTGAAAAGAACTTAGACACGGATGAGGTTCATGAAGTTGCTCGTGCCCTCAAAGATTACTCACGCCTGAGCAAGCAGCCTGAAGCTTTCACCGCACATCCGGGTGATGCAGTGGCTTACCAAGCTTGGAAGAGTGCAAAAGAGAAAACCGATTTGCAAGAACGATCGCGCCTGATTGCTAGAGGCTTAAAATTTGCCCACAGTGAAACGGCTCGAAAAGCGATCGAGTCTCTGCTGACTGATTTCACGGTCACACCCAAGCGTCCTGCCCCCCGTCTTCCGGTTTACCGTCTGGAGTCGGACGACCAACTGCCGCGCATTCTCCCCGTTGCCGGCAAGATGCCATTAACGATCGCAGATCTTCACGCTGTCCCGATGATCGAGGAGACGGGCGCGTTTGCACTCGTGCAGTTTTCCGGTACAGGCGCGTGGATAACGGTTCCAGGATGGCAAGTGATTCGGAGTGCTGAAGATCCGGTCGCGCTTTTGTGTGATAGCGATCGATTACCGACTCCATTATCTGGGAATCCGGAAGAAGTGATCGTGGTGCTAGATCGATCAGAGCGGCAATGGCAATTAGAGCATTATTTTGCCGTCGCCAACGGAGAACAGCTTGAATTGCAGTGGTTTGAAGAAGCACCGACAGTCACGCTTTTAGGACGGGTAATTTTGGTGATGCGTCCGAAAAAGGTTTTAGACGAGGCTTATTCAACTGAACTTTGGCAGATTGATGAATAAAAAAGCGGTTCCACCAATCTTTTGATCTGGGGAACCGCTTTCAACCGGGTAGCGTAATTATCTGACTTGACCGTGCGATGCGGTCATGTCGATCGGCTTAATGAAATATAGCTTTGCAAGTTGAACGCCATTCGAGACGTAGTAAGGAATTTTCTTCAGCGTCTTCACGAATTTCGATCTGCTGCTGCTGTCGATCGCTCTTAAGTTTTCGTTGTTCTGAACGCAAGTTTCAAGTCGCGCATAGAACTCTGGATGCTTCACGTTGAGAATAACCGGGAAAACACGACCTGCGGTTTCGTTAGTTTTCTCGATCACGGTGTACTCAAACTCGCGGGTGTTAAGACCGATCGCTTCATAGAATTCGGTGCGCTGAATGTCATTCAGGTACATCGTCGCAAACACTGACAGCAAGAAGAATCGACACCAGAGTTTAGCCTTCCAGTCGTTGAGGAACTGGGGCTGGGTCCGCATCAACGCATCGAAGAAGTCTCCGTGGCGGTTCTCATCTTGGCACCAGTTATCAAAGAACTTGAAAATCGGATACAGCCGATCTTCAGGATGCGCTTTGAGGTGATGGAAAATTGTGATGTAGCGCCAGTAACCAATCTTCTCGGATAGGTAAGTTGCGTAGAAGATGAACTTCGGCTTAAAGAATGTGTACTTGCGGCTCTTGGTTAAAAAGCCTAAATCAAGCGAAAGATTAAAGTCAGACAACGCTTTGTTAAGGAAGCCTGCGTGACGTGCCTCATCGCGAGACATCAGCGAAAATCCTTCAGCTAGAAGCGGATTGCGGTCTTTCAGCTTGCGGGACAGTTCTTTGTAAAGTAAAAAGCCCGAAAATTCTGCGGTGCAGGAGCGCTCTAGGAATTCGACAAACACACGACGGGTATTGCCGTCGATGTGATCCCAGGATTGCTCGAACTCCTCATCCCGCACAAAATGGTGGCGGTTGTAGTCGTTTCGCAATTCTGCAACGAGCGCCTCGAATTCTTCCTCGTTAACCGAGAGATCCATCTGCGCCATCTCGTCAAAGTCGGTGGTGTAGAAGCGCGGCGTGAGAATCGTTTCTTTCGCTGGAACTTTGATTCCAGGGCGCAGTTCTTCAAAGCCTGGTTTTTTAAGAGAATCTACCATGAGTTTTACGCAGAGCGCAGTGTGGTCTAGGTGCAGTCTGTGGATGCGGCAAATCGCTTTACCGGACTTGATTCCACGATCGATTACGACTTTTAGTGTATCAAGCTTCCTGCAGCGCTTTGACGCGGATTTATTAAGAGTTGCAACGAGTCTTTACATTTTGGAACATTGGTCAAGGGCGCAGAGGCATTAAGCCCACCCTCGCACTCGGTACACTAAGATTCCGACATATTCTTTAAGTACACGAGTGGTGCGACGAATTTGATCGGCATCCGGTAAGGAATCTAGAATTCTCGCTTCTAACGTCGATTTTGAGGCTTGCTCAGCTTGGACTAAGGTGTAATCGGTCGGAGCGGGAATGGCATCAATTCCCAACTTCTTAAAGATCAGCATCGATCGCGGCATATGCATCGCCGATGTTACCAGTAGAATTTTCTCAATCTTATTCGCTTTCATTATTTCTAGCGTGTTTACGGCGTTTTCGCGGGTGTTGAGCGATCGCGATTCAAGTAGCATCGCTGAGCGCGGAACTCCCATCGGTTCCATCAGAATCGCCATGTCTTCAGCTTCGGAACCCGGATTCGATCGCCAATCAATCCGTCCGCCGCTGAGGATCAGACGGGGCGCTCTCTTTTCTCGATAGAGCTTTGCTGCGTAGAGAACGCGATCGCCTTCCTCTTGGACTTCAATCCAGGGGCGAGGCGGTAGCGCCGCTCCCGTTGAGCCGCCTAGCACCACGATCGCATCTGCGGTCGGCAGTTCGCCTTCCGTGATGTACTGATATTCCAAAGTTTTCACAATCGCGTCGCTGACCCAAGGGCTTGAACTCAGCAACAGAATTAAAAAGGTGAGCGTGACGGGGATTAAGGCTAAGCGCGATCGCTTTTGCAATATCAAAACCAACGTGAGCAGCAGCAGCAAGCAGCTTAAGCCCAGCGGGTAAATAAACAGGGGCAGTAGTTTGGAGAAAAATAAAAACATTGAGATTGCGATGCCTTTGGCACACGGAAACGTAACCGATTTCGCAAAGTATTGTATCTCTCCTTTATGATTTGATCGCTTTTGCTGCTTAAATGCTGAAATCGCTTTTTGCAATCGGGATAACTACGGAAGTTTAGCGAATGGGACTGAATACTCAATCGAGTGTTTAAGTATTTTCGAGGATAGAGTGCAGTCACAGTTCTGGATTGAAAAGCCTGAACCTTTGGATGATTTTGAAATTGATGAAGTTTGTTTACATAAGTTAAATTGTTTCTCATACAGCAGGGCGGCAACATGGAAACGAAAAAGCGGTCAGAATTAATTCGGTTTCTCCGGGAAGAACTTGCGCTTCCCATCTCTGCGATCGATTTTGCGGTCAAGCACAGTCAACCGGAACTTACACCTCTTCCAATGGTTTTATGGCAGTATGGTTTAGTGACGCTGAACCAGCTTGACCAGATTTTTGACTGGCTAGAAAAAGTCAGCTACACCCTGTGATACAGCTGACCGTTGCGAATTTGCACGACCGGATCATTTGCTTGCCGAATCAGATTTTCATCGTGCGTTGTCACTAAAACCGTAACCCCAATTTGATTTAGCTTTTTAAGAATCTTAACCACTTGCAACGAATTTTCTGGATCAAGATTTCCGGTCGGCTCATCGGCTAGGACAATCGGGGGAGTTCCGACGATCGCCCGCGCAATACTTGCCCGCTGCTGTTCCCCACCAGAAAGCTCTTCTGGAAAACAATCTGCTTTGTGAACCAGACCTACCATTTTCAGAGCAGGCTGTAAGCGCCGCTGAATTTCAGGACGAGAGTACCCCTGCGCCCAGAGAACAAACGAGACATTTTCCGCCACGGTTCGACGCGGAATCAGCTTGTAATCCTGAAACACAACACCGATGCGACGGCGCAAAAAGGCGAGTTGATTGCCGCGTAGACGAGCAGGATTTTGACGATTGACAAAAATTTCGCCTTCAGAGGGCAGTTCTGCGCCATAGAGCAATTTAAGAAGAGTTGATTTCCCGGAGCCGGAAGGCCCTGTAATAAACAAGAAGTCGCCGCTTTTCACGTCGAGCGAAATGCCGGAGAGCGCAGAACTTCCGTTCGGGTAAGTTTTGCTCACCTGACGCAGTTGGATTAGCGCTGCTGGCACAGATTGAGAGTCATCACGGGTAGGGACAGAGGGCGACGGACGATTCAGGGCTTGAGCCATAACGATCGACACGGGAAATCAACTCCACCCTTGTACACCCGAAATCAGGTTGCTTCCTCCGGGAAATCGCGGGATCTTAGAAAGAGGTGAGCTTGATTGAGCGCTCCTGTTTGAGTTGTGAAGGCTAAAAGGACTAAGGAGCGGGGAGCAGGGGTAAAAAGGGGCAACACCCCACTCCCCACCTGAGTCAGCATGAAAGTTTGTCACCCTCGCACACTAACGCTTGAAGTCTTTCAACCACTCACGCAACTGCTCACCCGCGACATCCCGACCGCCAAGACCAAACGCGATCGCAATCGCCACCGCGATCGCGCCCAGCAATAGCCCAAACGCCAAATTCACAATATTCGGCGCAATCCCGATTTGCTGAAGCGCCAACGCTGCGACAAATCCCAGAATCGCAACTCGCGCTGTCTGACCCAGCAATTTCGACTGCCGGCTGCCAGAACTGGTAATCAAGCTGTACGCCAAGTTCGCAAAGTACAATCCAACCGCAAACACGACTAGCCCAGACAAAATGCGCCCGAAAATGTAAAGCAAGCCAGAAATAATCGCCGTTAAGGCTTGAATTTGCAGCACATCTACCGCCGCAACGGTCGCAAACAGCAGAATTCCAACCAAAACGATGATGCCCGCAATCTCAGATGGCGATCGTACTGCCATTTTCTGTTGATCTATGGGTTGACTCACCTGTGGCAGCGTTTCGCCGGTTTGAAACTCGGTACTGTACTGTTCGGGTGGAACCTTGGGTGTGTAAGGTGCCGATTGCAGCCCTAGCCAATAAAAGAGATTATCGAATCCAATACTTGCGAGAATGCTAGATACCAAATCGGCAACAAACTTGCCGATTACATAAGCGATCGCTAAGATTGCGGCGGCGGTGAAGATCAACGGCAAGGCGTTTAGCACTTGATTCAGCATTGCGGTTGCAGGTACCGAAATCGCTGGAATCCTGAGTGCATCGAGCGCGGCAGTTGCAGTTGGAATCAGAATTAACACATAGACGATCGTGCCCAAAATCCAGGACAGCGATTGACCGCCTCTGGCTCGGTTTAGTCCAATTCTTGCTCCCACTTGATCTGTCCCGATCGCGCTCAGCAAGTTTGTGACAATTCCCCGAACTGTTCGAGCAATAAACCAACCCACCACCGCGATCGCCAACGCTTTAATAATGTTGGGAAGGGCGCTTAAGATATCATTCAGCAGATTCTGAACCGGCTGGAGCGGGCCTTGCAAATTCAGTACGCCTAAAATCAGCGGCAAGAAAAATAGGAAAACAAACCAGTAAACCGCATTGCCTAACGTCTCACTGAGCCGAAAGGGAGGGGTCGCTAACGGATCGTCACTTGGCTCAGAGAGCTTCTCATCTAAAGAAAACGATTCCGAGGTGCGAACGACGATCGTTTTCGCAAGCGTCGCCACAACCCAAGCCAATCCGACCAAGAGTGCAGCCGCACCCAACTGCGGGAGAAAGGCGAAAATTTGATTGAGAAAATTATTGAGCGGCTGTGAAACTGTGTTTAACCCAAGCGCATTTAAAGCAGCGACTACAGCCAGGATCATTATGATCCAGAAGACGATCGTTGAAATCAAACCTTCAACGTTAAAATTTGCTCGTCCTCGTCCGCCAGCAACCCAGTCTGCGAGTCGATTATCGAGTGTGGTTCGCTTCAGCAATCCGCGCACAACACTCGATACGAAGACAGCGACCAGTGCTCCAATTAATAGGACAAGCAGCGCCCCGCCGAGTTTGATGATTAACTCAGCGACATTAATTCCTTGGATGTAGCCGAATGGTGCCTCTCCGGGGGGGAGTTGGGCGAATTGAAAATTTCCCGCAAATCGCGGCATGTCGCTGAACTGATCAAGATGTTGCCAGAACTCATTCATGATGTTTTGATAAATCCTTTCGCTTTCAAAAAGCGCCGAATCGATCGCTTTTGTAGATCTATGACAACCGTTGTCCTAAGGAAAATAAATCAGTTGCTGAATATTAGAGCTGTCCACCGTAAAACTGCGGACGGTTTGCTCAACGTTTAGCGGTTTCTCCCTAAAATTACGGTTGCACCATAAGCGTACTCGTATCTCTCGTTAGAGAAAAGCTCCTGGAAACACTTTTTTGAACTTTCTATGAAGTGTCTGGATAATCGATCGACGATGCCAGTTTGCTAAGCTCGCGTTTTAACTCGACAAAAATTGCTGAGTCGCACAAGTTAGTGGAGAGTATCCCATTTCCTAAATTGTTTTTTCTTCAGTCCAGAGAGAGAGGTCGAACGATCAAGCTAGGTTTGCGAATTCAGAGACAATAAAAGGAATCGATCGCAGGAGAGAAATCGGTGGAGCCACAAGTTTTCGAGCAATCAATCCTAATTCAAGCCAGCGCAACCAATGTAGAGCGCTGCTTTACTGACTTAAAGTTGATGCACCGTTGGCTGAATCCAGCATTGCGCTGCGAACCGATCGATCATTGGTCTACCGAAGTTGGCAGCGAGAGCCGCTTTGTGATTCAAATTCCGGTGTTACAACCTGCACTTAAAAGTGTCGTTGCGGAGCGGCAGCCCGGTTTAGTTGTGTGGCAATTTGAGGGATTTTTTAAGGGGCGCGATCGCTGGGAATGCAAACCCGAAGACAGGGGAACCCGCCTGATCAATCGATTTGAATTCGAGATTCCCAACGCGATCGTGCGCTTTGGATTTAACCAATTTGCGGCAAAGTGGACACAAGAAGATATGCAGGCGCAATTGCGCCGATTAAAGCGAGTGGCAGAAACCTTAAGCTAACTGCCTTCGATGCGATCGAGCAATTGTTCAATCACATCACGATCGTTCGCGTTTGGAACGTTATCAAGATAAGCCTCTAAGTCTTGGCGAGCTTCAATCCAGCGATGGGTTTGAAAATAGATGATGCCGCGATCGCGTAGCTCAAACGGCGCATCGGGAAACAGAATCAAAATTCTTTCAATCATGGTAAGGCATTTTCCAATTTTGCCTTGGTTTAAATAAATGCCCTTTAGATTGGTCAACATTCGCGCCAAAAATTGTTTTGCGGTCACTGCTTCTAGAAACTTGGGACGCATTTCAACAGGCTGTCCGGCAAGCTGATTTAATCGCTCTTGGCAATCTTGCGGAAACAGAATTTCTCCTTCATGAAACGCATCCACAAAAATTTCCATGTCTTCGTTCACCGCAGGACGAATGAGAAAATGCCCCGGCATTCCAATTCCAATCATCGGAAAATCAATGCGTTTTGCGATCGCTAAATACAACAATGCTAGTGAAATTGGAATTCCAGTTCTGCGATCGATCACGTCATTCAAAAAGCTATTCCGCGGGTCATAATAATCTTCAGAATTTCCATGAAATTCTAAATCTTTATACAAATACTGATTAATTGTTTGAACAATTCGCAGCGGATAGGGTTCTTCTGGAAGCCTAGCTTGAATCTCCGCTGCCATTTGATCAAGGGCTTTCAAATAGTAATCAACCTCTAATTCTGGATACTCTTCTTGTGCAATATAAAGGGCTGCTTTTTCTAGGTTGATCTCTTCATCATCCTGACGCACTTCCTGATAAAAACGTTGTCGAGCCAGCGAGAATTCCATTCCTTAATGTCCTACGTAATCATTTCCTGAACCGTATTGCCAGGCATCCACCCACCGATTCCAAACATATTGCTGAACGGGCGGTAGTGCTTCAATCCAAGGTTTTAGTTTTGGCGCGATCGCAGACAAGACGGTATAGATTGCCAAATTAAAATAGTGCAGCATCCAATCTAGCAGAGCTAAAACGCCAACGTGGGGAATAATCTTCAAAACCAACCCTGGATGAGCAATTGCTGTTCTAATCAGGGTTTGAGAAAGTGGCATAAACTGAACGACATCCTGCAAAAAAGGCTTCAAAACTTGCTCACCGGACTGTTGCATCTCCGAAAAAACTGCCATCAGTAATTGATTAATCTGAGCGGGATTCACTTTTTGATTTATGCCAACGCTCATCGATCGCTGAAATAGCCAGGTGACTGATAAGTTTGGCTGATAAGGTTGCAGCAGCGCTAAAGATGAACGATCGAGCCTTTGGCATCGTAGCGCCTGATCAATCCCATTTGTTAATCGTTTCAGGTGCCGCACCATTGCTCCAAAGCCACCGAAGCTGAGGGGCGATTGACTGCCACTGCTATCCCCGATCGGCAAAATTCGATCCCATTCTAGATGTAGAGGACTTTCACGATAGCAGGGAAAGATACCAAACAATGCCCTAACAAATTCAAGTTGCTCAAGTTCAATGCTTTGGTACTCAGGCAGAAGTTTGAGGTAGTCGTCAAATAGCGTTTCTAGTGAAAATCGATCGCGATCCGCATCTAAATAAGTGAATAGATAAGTGGTTCTTCCGTCTCTTGCAGGAAAAGCCTCCCAGAAATACTGGCACTGTTTCTGAATTGGCGTAAAAGCTGCAATTAAATCTCCCGCCTCATTTTGTTCAAATCCCTTTGCACAAGTTCCAACCACTAAGCAAACTCCGTCTGGTTTCTTTCCCTGTCTTGCTTGTTGAACAATCGGTGAAAAATGCCCCATCGCATCTAGCAGCAAATAGGCAGTTAGTGACTGATTAATACACACTCCATTCGGATGAATTTGTACACTTTCAAAGGGCGTATTTTCGATTAGATTACCGCCATTTTTGAGAAATAATTGTTTTAGTGTTTCTAGTAAATACGCTGGATCAACTCCAGTATTTAGGACATTCTTAACAAAAATCTGATTATCCTCAGAAAAGCTGATCCGGACGGGATTGAATTGAGTTGCGATCGCAGCTTCTAACTCCGTTTCATTCAGCAATCCTAACTCTATAAACACCTCTAATTCCTGGCGAGAAATGTTCCATTCTTGCTCTCGCCCCTTTAAAACTCCTCGCTCGATCAGTGTTACTCGCCAACCCTTCTGAACCAATGCCGCACCCAGTAAAATTCCCAACGTTCCGCCACAAATCACGACATCCCAATCCACTGAATCTAAAGGCTGATCCTTCACTTCAACCGCCTGTGGAACGGACATCGAACCTTCTCGCACCTCTTTCCATCGGGCATCGACTCGACGTAATCCTTCCAAGGAATTTCCTGGAATCTTGGCTAAAATCTCTTCTGTGACTGACATTCGTTCACCGCGATCGTTTCTCTATCGTAAATTATCGACCGAATGCCACGATCGCATTTTGTCCCCCAAATCCAAAACTGAAGCACAGAACGTTTCTTAATTCCGTCGATTCAGCCGATGTCGCGATCGCTAGCGTAAATTCCCCGTTTCTCATCCCCACATTCGGCGGCACAATCTGATGTTTCAACGCCATCAAACAAAATGCTGCTCCCAATGCCCCAGATCCGCCAAGTGTATGCCCTGTCGCTCCTTTCGTCGAACTTACCCAAACAGAATCGGAAAAACAGCGCTGGATCAATTGTGCTTCGTTGCGATCGTTTAGCTGCGTCGCCGTTCCATGGGCGTGAATGTAATCAACCTCTTGAGCTTTCAGAGAACTCCGCTCAAGGCACTGTTTCACAGCCGCGATCGCGGCTCGGCTCTCCGGCTCTGGCGCACTGACATGATAACCATCTGCCGTCAGCCCAAACCCCAAAACCCGACCATAGATTTTGGCATTCCTTCGCTGTGCCACCGTTTCAGACTCCAGCACAAAAATTGCACCGCCCTCGCCTGGCACCAAGCCCTGTCGATCGACATCAAACGGAAACGCGCCATCTTTTGCTAGTGCCCCCATTCGCTGAAATCCGATCAGCGTTAGCGGCGTAATCGGAGCCTCGATCGCCCCACAAATCACGCGCTCACATTGCCCACTGCGGATCAATTCTGCTCCCCGCGCGATCGCCCAAAGTCCCGTGGCACAAGCCGCCATCGGAGCAAGCACGATCGCTTGAGACCCAACCAATTGAGCCGTAGCGATCGCGCTTCCATTCGGCAAAGTATTCAACCAGTTTAGAAACTCACCTTCTCCTACGGTTAACTTTTCCCACTGCGCCTGATTTCCCCGACTCGACCCGACGACGATACCGCACTTGCACAACGGTGCTGTTAATCCAGCATCGTTCATAGCATCTAAAACAACTTGGCGCGTTAAGTCCAGAATCTCAGCGGGATATTTGCCAATCAGCGCGATCGGTCGTGGCTCCAAGGCTGAAAAAGGCTGGTAGAACTGAATGCCCGATCGTCCTTCTACCAACCTTTCCCAAGTCTGCGCCAGATTTCCTAATGCTGACGCTAAACCCACTCCAGTTACAACAACAGACATTTAAGGCGAAGTCGTCGGACTCGGAGAAGGACTTCCGGTTGGACTCGGAGAAGGACTTGCAGTACTACTTGTTTTTAAATTCTCTAACCCTTGGGTTACTTTTGCCGACTCAATACGATCGCCCTGTTGAATCTTGTCAACGGTTTCCATTCCCTGAGTCACATACCCAAACACCGCATAGTTTCCATCCAAGAACGGCAAGTCCGCCAGGGTAATGTAGAACTGAGAAGAGGCAGAATCGGGAGCCTGCGATCGAGCCATTGCTACTGCACCACGAGTATGTCTGAGCTTCGGTGGAACGTCGATGCCCGCTTCAGCAAATGTCCGGCTATAAATTGGTTCATTTGCCTTCTGCGGCGTAATTTCAAGGGGAACATCGCGGGGTTGTTGCGTCGCTGGGTCAATAAATCCACCGGTTCCCAGACGATCGAGCGGCACATTCGGATTCTTACTTTGAGGATCGCCCCCCTGCACTACAAATGGCTGTGGCTCTCTCACGACGCGATGAAACACTAGTCCGTCATAAACCTTGCGATTTACCAAATCGACAAAATTTCCTGCTGTAATTGGCGCACTTGTCCCATCAAGCTCCATCGTGATTGGTGAACCCTTCACTGTGATTACGACTGTCGCTTTTCCCTGCAATCGGGGTAGCCCACCGGCTTGAGGAGAAGAAGTCGCAGTTGCAGTCGGGGCGGGGCTACTAGGAGTTGGTGAGCCGGTCGGTGCAGCCGAGGTCTGCGGCTGTCCATTACATCCAGTCAGCGCAACCATCCCGACAATCAACGAGCACGCAACCCAGTTTTGAAATTTTGTCCGCATTTTAAATCACCTATCCCAACAGACCATCTAACATCTTACGCATATTCCATCAGCTTAAATCGACAAAAAAGGTTTGTAGAACTTGGCTCCACAAACCTCTTCGTTATTCTGGCAGCTCAGCATTTACAGTCCTTCAAGCGGCACACCCAGGAATCGAGCTAACCCTGCTGCTTCATTTTCTAATTCCGCTAATGTCAGCGGTTGCCCCACTCGCGTCAGGGGAATATCCCGCATCCCTTTCACTCGGAGATAAAGAGAGCGTCGGGGATTCACACCTTCTCGTAACACCGCTTTCACCGCTTGCACATCCGAGGTTTTCAGGTCAACTTCCACCCGTCGATTTTTTCCGGGAAAGCCCCAGCGAAAAATTTTGACCTCTCCGGTTTCCTTATTGAATTCGTTGTATCCGCCGCCCAAGTTCCAAGCGATCGTCAACCATAAGTAAGTCGCCAGCAATAATCCAGCCGTCCCATAAAAGCCCATTGCCAAACCTTGAGGAACAAACACAAGCTCGGTCGGATCAGAGAACGGCAGCAAATTAACTTTTGTGTAACTCGAAATTGCAGCAAGAAAAAATCCACTGGCTCCGATCGACACGATCGTCGCCCACCAGTAGTTACTAAATCGCCGTGCCCCTAAGACCGGCTGACGCAAAACAAGATTTTCTGAAGAGGTGGTTTGTGCCGCCATAGCGCTTGTGCTACCTAAAAAACTTTCAAGACTTCCACTCTGTAAGCGGTCTGAACCGTACTCAGAGCGTTTTACAATCTTAAAAACAACCCTATCTAGTATACTCCCTACAACGCTTTGTAAGCGTAAGTAAACATAAGTATAGGTACTTATTGACAATTGAACTTTCTCAGGAATCAAATCTGGATCGAAAATGCTAAAACTCCTATTTTGATTGGCGATCGTAGGAAAGTTCAAAAAAAGTTAGCTGAGATTCCACGTATCGGTTTGTAAATTTTCTAATTTCTCCTATTATGTATAGGCATATAAACTCGTTCACTCTAGACAGCCCGTAATTTTTCGTATAGCTAGAGGATTTTTCAAATGACCATCGCAGTAGGTCGCGCGCCAGCGCAACGCGGCATCTTTGATGCCCTCGACGACTGGCTCAAACGCGACAGATTCGTCTTCGTCGGCTGGTCTGGCA
>JACJNW010000038.1 GCA_014695195.1 Cyanobacteria bacterium FACHB-DQ100
CCACACCCACGAACATTTCGACGAACTCAGAACCAGAGATCGAGAAGAACGGAACACCTGCTTCACCTGCGATCGCTTTAGCCAGCAACGTCTTTCCGGTCCCGGGTGAGCCAACCAGCAGCGCACCTTTCGGAATTCGCGCTCCTACCGCCGTAAAGCGTTCTGGCTTCTTTAGGAAAGCGACGACTTCTTGAAGTTCTTCTTTCGCTTCTTCGATGCCTGCGACATCATCGAACATGACCCCCGTTTTGGCTTCCATTTGGAATCGAGCGCGAGACTTACCAAAGTTCATCGCCTGTCCAGGCCCACCCGGAGAATTGCTCGATCGACGTAGAATCAAGAGCAATCCAGCAATCAGCAACATAAACAGTAGTAGATTCGCAATCAGTCCTACAACGACGCTATTATCGGCGGTGGGCTGAGAATCGAAAGATACCTTATTCTTGCGGAGGCGATCGATTAGTTCTGGATTGCGCTCTAATAGCTGCACTTCGATCGGTGGCTCGTTCTTGTTCTGTCCCTGGAGACGGACTCGCGCAATGCTCTGAGCTTCATCAATTTCGACTCGCTCGACTTCACCTGCATCAATTTTTTTTAGCAATCCCGTATAGTTCAAGTTCTGGCGGGCTTGAGCCATTGCCGGAGCACTCATCAGCACAGTCTGAATTAGCAGCCAGCCCACAAGCGCAGCTTTTGTCACTTTGGATTTCGCTTTAGTGAGGGGCAGTGATTGCGCGAGGTTGCGGGAGCCTTTCATCATGAGTTGCCTTTTGCCTGTGGGACAGTGTGAAAAACTATAATACGGGGAAACTATAGTGCAGGGAAACTATAGCGGGTCAAGAGACGCTTATGCCACTGAAAAAGCGTCTCTATTTTTCTAGTCTAGCCCCGTCAACACGAATTCGACACCTGAGCCGTTCGACTTTCGGGAGTGTACTTTACAATTCTGAGGCAGTTCCGCTGTCCCTGGCGATCGTAGCTCACTTCATCGGCTAAGCGGCGCAGCAAGAACCAGCCATATCCTCCTTCCTGTAGAGTTCCGGGCTGGGGTTCTCGGATATTGTTGGGATCAAAAGGTTGTCCCCAATCCCAGATCTGGATTTCCATACGATCGTCGTGTAGGGCGACCTCAATGTCAATCGAGGTGTCATTTGAAAGTCCGGAATGAGCGTGGCGCACTGCATTCGTGAATCCTTCTGCCAAAGCGAGGTTAAGACGGTGAAGCTGATTGTCGCGACGGGGAAAGTGAGGGTCATGCTGATGCCAAAATCCCTCGAACCACCTTTGGACGTGGTTCAATACGGTAAGATTACTGTTAACTGACAGATGCTCTTGCTGAAACATACTCCGATGCGTTGACTCGATCGCGGGGCTAGTGGTCTCAGTTTTTAACTGTACTTATGATACGTGTCTTTTTAGCGGCGATTCTTTGTATTTTTCCTGAACTCTGCTGAAACATTTGGCACATCGCAGCAGTTTGTTGCGTGGATTTTAATGACTGGGATGAATCTCTAGCGTTTGCCGTTGCAATTCTAACAATTCTTTGATGCCTTTTTCGGCAAGATCCATGATTTGATCTAATTGTCGGCGGGTGAAGCTGCCCTGCTCTGCTGTGCCCTGAATTTCAATGATTTCTAGGACATCATTCATCACCACATTGCAGTCAATGTCAGCAGTGACATCTTCAGGGTAATTCAAATCGAGAAACGCATCGCCTTCGATTAAACCGATCGAAACGGCGGCGACTTGATGCTGAATCGGAGAGCGATCGAGGTCGCCGCACTGAATCAACGAGTCGATCGCATCATGCAGCGCTACAAATGCACCTGTGATAGCAGCGGTACGGGTTCCCGCGTCGGCTTGCAGCACGTCCGTATCGATCGTAATCGTGCGTTCTCCGAGTGCTGTCATATCGAGCACCGATCGCAAACTGCGGCCGATCAGGCGCTGAATTTCTTGGGTGCGTCCGGAGAGTTTGAGCAGTTCGCGTTCTTGACGATCGGGGGTCGCTCCCGGTAGCATCCGGTACTCTGCGGTGAGCCAGCCTTGCCCTTTACCTTCGAGAAATCGAGGCACTTTAGGCTTGACGCTGGCGGTGCAAAGCACTTGAGTATCTCCACAGCAAACGAGAACCGAACCTGCGGAGAATTTAGTAAATCGACGGGTGAAAGTGGTGGGACGGAGTTGATCGGGTTGCCGACCGTCTGGACGCTGCCAGGGCATGAAGTTTCCTCAAATCTGTGTTTCAGCATATCGCTCACAGCAAACAATGGAGGGCGGGATTCCCGATTGTCTTCAGATTTCGGGTTACAATCCGGCAAACCATTCGTAACCTTGGTCTTCCCAATAGCCCCGCGATCGTCCGAGTTGATTGACTAAGGTAATTCGCGTTACCCATTTACTCTGCTTGTATCCCAGTTTAATCGGGGAAGCTACCCGCAAAGGTGCCCCGTTTTGAATCGGCAGGGGTTCGCCGTTTTTCTGGTACGCCATCAGTGTTTGAGGATGCAGGCACGATCGTAAGTCCCAGCTTTCGGAATAGCGATCGGCGGACTGAAAGTAAACATATTTAACATCCGGTTTCGGTTGCGCCAGTTGGATCAAGTCTCGCAGCCGCACTCCGCCCCACTGCACGATCGCTGCCCATCCTTCCACACAGACATGACGAATGACCATCGAGGTCACCGGTAATTTGTAAATGTCGTTCAGGCTCAGTGATAACGGCTGATTCACTTCGCCATCAATAATTAATCGGAAGGTTGCTGGATCAAGGACAGGGGTAAAGCCAAACGTATTGACAATAAGCTGATTTGGCTCGATTTGACTGACTGCAAATTCAGGAACAGGTTTTTCAGGCTGAAATAATAGTTCCTCGAATTTTTGATTGAGCGGTTCTGTGGCTGCACCCACCATATCGGCAAAAATCGGAACGCCACAGCCACCAAGAATCAATCCTGAGCTTGAAACTCCAGCAATTTTGAGAAATTCACGCCGCGAAAAATTCTGCATTACGACTACCAAAACATTGAATCAATCAAGCGAGAGCCACCAACTTTGAGCGCGAGAACGGAATGAACGATCGCAAATCCAATCACGGTCGGAACGCTAGAAAAATGCACAATTCTTAACGCCTGCCAATCTCCAAACATCTCGACAATCCAGGGAAATTGAGCAGGTTTATACATTCCAATGCCGCTCAGAATCGCAAGCAGCAGGATGGGAACGATCGCCGTGTAAGCAACCCGATGCCATGCGTAATATTTTCGCTTTGGGTTTTTTCCGGTTTGCAGGGCTTTGATATCGTTTGTGCCCACGAATCGATGCTTCCACCGTCGCGTTACGACGACATAAATTCCATACCAGAGCAGGTTCAGCGAAAACAATCCCATTCCAGCGAAGTGCCAATCTCGCCCGCCTGCAAGCCAGCCGCCTAGCGTAAAGAGCGGCGGAATTGGAATTCCTGCTCTACCGCCAAATACCGGATTGGCATTGTAGATTTGCAAGCCGCTCGTCAGCATGACAAACAGGCTGACAACATTAATCCAATGAAATGTTTTTGCCAGAATTGCCTGTTTCGGTAAAACTTTGAGTTCCATTAGCGCTTCACAAAACATCACATACTGCTAATGTGACACAAAAAGAACCCGTAGCGTATGAATGACAAAACTACGGGTTTGAACTTTTCAATTTGAACTTTTCAATTACAGAGGTAGACGGATCGGCTCACCTTGCGATCGCTCAGTAGTGTTTCCAAGCAAAATATCAACCAGGCTTACTTCGATCGATTCCCGTTGCTGTGTCCGGTTGTCACCAAAACTCGCTCCGCTAACTTATCGGGGACTTCTTGTAGATGATCGAATTCATACTGGAAGAAGCCGACTCCCATGGTTTGCGATCGTAGTTCCACAATCAAATCGTGCATCTCAGCTTGCGGCAGTAGAACAATCACATCATCCCAACCGACCCAGCCATCTTTGGCATCGTAGCCCAGCACTTGCCCCCGCCGCCCGCTCGACAATCGCAGCACTTTCGAGGTGAAGTCTGAAGGAACTGAAATTGTCGCTTTAACAATGGGTTCTAACAACACAGGCTCACATTTCGCCATACCTTCTTGCATTGCAATTCGAGCCGCTTGTCTAAACGCTTGCTCTGAACTATCAACGTTGTGGTAGGAGCCATTAGTTAAAGTCACGGCAACATCAACCACCGGGAATCCAAGCGGGCCATGTGAGAGATATTCTCGCACTCCCATTTCAACACCAGGGATGTATTGCCTGGGAACCACACCGCCAACAATCTTCTCACCGAACTGGAAGCCCTCGCCACGCGTGACAGGTTGAATATCGAGATACACATCTCCAAACTGTCCATGTCCACCGGTCTGGTGTTTGTAGCGCCCGTGTGAGTTAATCGATTTACGGACGGTTTCTTTGTAGGGAACTTGCGGTAGATGCGTGGTCATGGGCAGATTGTATTTGCGGCGTAAGCGATCGAGCGCCACTTGCAGATGAATTTCACCTTGTCCCCACAAGATGATTTCATGCGTATCGCCATGCTGCTCCCAACAGATACCACAGTCCTCTTCAAGCAGTTTCGCTAATGTTCCAGTGAGCTTCACTTCATCATTGCGCTTCTCTGCCTGGATTGCCATTGCATAGACAGGTTTGATTTGCTCTGGCCTCGGCAGTGAGAGCGCTTGTCCAGTAGTGAGTGTATCTCCAGTTTTAATTCCTTCCATCCGAGCCAGTGCAACAATCTCCCCTGCTTGAGCCGCATTGACACTTTGTTGTTGCTGACCCATCAAGCGGTACATTCCACCAATGCGAACTCCGTTTAAGGTCATGCCATCGGTGATTGTTCCCTGCCACACTCGAACCAGCGAAAGCTTACCGCCCTGTTGAGTATTGTAGGTTTTCAGCACTTGAGCAATTTCGGTGTTGCCAGCTTTGATGCCACGATGCTCTGAGATCGTTTCTGGTTCTGGCGTTTCACGTAGCAGGGCATCGAGCAAAGGTCGTACACCAAAATCTCGATCGGCACAGCCAAAGAACACAGGCACAATCAAATCTGCGCCCAGTTCCATCTTCAAGTCTTGCAAAATTTCGTCTTGGGGTGGCTCGATTTCTTCGAGGAGTTCTTCTAAGAGATGATCATCCCAATTTGCCAAGGTTTCGAGCATTTCCATCCGCGCTAGTTGCTCTTGGTCTTTGAGGTCTGCGGGGAAAGCCACCGGCTCAGCAGGCGCACCCGGATGATAGTGATAAGCCTGTTCTGTGACTAAATCGATAAAGCCAGTCAGCGTTTCTCCGCGTCCGATCGGGTATTGATGCGGCACCAATGGACGACTTGAAACCGCTTTCAGCGCGTGTAGAACTTCCATAAAGTCCACATCGGCGCGATCCATCTTGTTGAAGAAAACTAAGTGCGGAATTTCCCAATCATCCAAGAATTTGAACAATGGCGACAAGGTGAGAACGCGATCGACTAAAGGTTCTGACACCACAACAACCGCATCCACACCGATTAGTGCATTCAGTGCTTCTTGAGCAAATTCAACCGAACCGGGACAATCGAGGAACGTAAACCGCACTCCTTCATAAGTGGTATAAGCCGTGTTCAATTCAACCGTCATTTGGCGATCGCGGGCTTCTTGGCTGCTATCTCCGACTGTATTTTTGTCTTGCACTGTGCCTTTGCGAGTAACCGCATTTGTGACCCAAAGCAAACTTTCTAGTAAAGTCGTTTTGCCGCTGAGGTAAGGGCCTACGATCGCCACGCTTCGGATGCCAATCGAATTACTTTGCATACCATCCTCCTAGAAGTAAATGAATGCGCGATCGTATCCAGTGCGATCGCATGAATAGAAATAGCAATCTTTATTTCAATTCAAAGTGCAGAAACATAGGCTCAATTCTTCACCGTGAAGAGTGTGAAAATCAAGACTGTTCAGCACCTAAATTGAAGCGATTGATAAAATATCTGCTCTTGTTGAAAGAAAAAGATTGTTCAACCTGAGAACTGATAATGTTGGATTATCAAACTGTTTTGATTCGCTACATCAAAACCTCAGATTGTCTTAATAAAACTGTCCTAACAAAAAGGGGCGCGATTGAACGCACCCCCTTTTGTTATCTTATAAGCGATTCAACATTGTCGCTTGTGTGTTTACCACTGCCGTTTTGTTGGGTTTGGTGTCCGTTTTGATGGGTGTGTCCGTTGCCATTTCGGGGCTGAATTACACCGTATCCACCGTGATTGCGCTCATAGGCGACGTTGATCTCACCCGTTTCGACATTGCGGAACATATAGAAATCATGTCCCACCAGTTCAAGCTGCTCGATCGCTTGATCCACGGTCATCGGCGCCATAGAGAAATACTTGGTGCGAACAACTTGCGCTGGAAGTTCTGGCTCTCGATCGAGATTCAGATCTTCAATCATCGGCTGATCGTCCACGGTTGCAACAGATTTGTCGTGGCGATGGTTCGATCGTTTCTCCTTGTATTTTCTTAAACGACGTGCGATTTTATCTGCAACTAAATCAATACTCGCGTATAAATTTTCGCTCCCTTCCTCTGCTCGGACAACAGTTCCATTTGCGTAAATCGTAACCTCAGCAATCTGCTTAACCAGACGGGGGTTGCGGCTAACAGAGAGATGAACATCGACCTCAGTTGTGAGGGTTTGATAGTGGCTCACCGCTTTCTCAATTTTTTGATGAACGTACTCTCGAATTGCATCTGTAATCTCGATGTTCTTTCCCTGGATCACAAGCTTCATATAAGCTATTTCCTCCCGTGAAGTGGTGGGTGATTAACTTCACACTAGCACTTTGTATTGGAGCAAACCATCTGGTTAAAAATGTTTTGCATCTGTTGACAATTCTTGATTTGAAATGTTCGGTAATTTCATCTTGATTCCGCTTGATTTTTTTGTAAAAGTAATCCAGAGTGAAATGTTTGAGGATTAATACGTAGATGCGATCGTGTCTTCTCTACACTCAAGGTTTAATGCCTTACAAACTGGCTTGGGAGTGGCAGCGATCGCTAGCTGATGCCCGGAAACAAAACCCCGACCTTAATGATGTTTTAATATTATTGGAACACCCTCCAGTTTATACATTGGGTCAAGGTTCAGATTTAGGATTTCTCAAGTTCGATCCAAATCAATCTGAGTATGAGCTACATCGCATCGAACGCGGCGGAGAAGTGACTTATCACTGTCCTGGTCAGGTTGTAGGCTATCCGATTCTGAACTTGAATTACTATCAAAAAGATTTGCATTGGTATCTCAGGCAGTTAGAGGAAGTGATTATTCGTGTGTTAGCAGTCTATGGGTTAATGGGAACGCGAATTCCGGGACTGACCGGAGTATGGGTAGAAGATCGAAAGTTAGCCGCGATCGGCATCAAAGTCAGCCGTTGGATCACAATGCACGGCTTTGCTTTGAATGTTAATCCTGACTTAAGTGGATTCGATCGCATTGTGCCGTGTGGCATTGCAGATAAGGCTGTGGGAAGTTTGGAGCAGTTTGTACCAGGAATTATGATCGAGGAAGTGAAGCGAGAAATTGCGATCGCATTCGCAGATGTGTTTGAGGTATCACTCACTCAATGCTACGAATAATCGTCACTGCAGCAGGCATAGGATCTTTATCGAAGTGTTTCTGGATGATAGCTACTTAACTTAAGAGAGTTGCCAAAGTATAGTTCTAGTGCATGTCCTACCAATTATCATTTTCTCTGACATAGCTTATCTGATTAACAAGCAAACCTTAGACCAGCCTTAACCTTAGTGTGGAATTGTTTAGTGTGGAATTGGGGGTGTTGAAGCTTTAGTAATTTCTCTTAGAGCTTAGATAAACATCTGAGATTAAGAAATGAAAGGCTCACATCACTATTAAGCCGCTGCTTACTCATATCTCGATCGGGCTTTTCCCATTCTTTTCATGTTCCAACGCTTACTAGCCGTTGGAAAGTTTTATGTGGAAATTTTTCAGGCTTTCGTACAGACCCGTTCCTCAGCAGTTCAATATACAATCTCCCCTTGAGACACTATGACAACTGGTAATCACGTTATTTTCATTCACCCAGATGGTGCAAGTCCTTCTCACTTCGCAGCTACCCGCTTCATCGATAAAGGTCCTGATGGACGATTAAACTGGGACAATCTTGATCGTGCAGGTGTCTACTTAGGACACATGGAAGACCAGTTAGGAGGAACTTCTAATGCCGGTGCCGTAACCCACGCAACAGGTGCAAAAACCTACGCAGAATCGTTTGGTCTTGATGCCGATGGTTCTCCCGTTGAGTCATTATCTGGCAACACAGGTAGAACAATCGTTCAAGAAGCGATCGCTGCGAATAAAGTAACCGCTTTAGTTCAGTCAGGAGCAGCTTATGAACCCGGTACGGCTGCATTCGTGGCTCAAGTTGGCGAGATCACTGTCAATGGTCAGCGAATTCCCCCTCGTCAACGATTAGCAGACATTACTAAAGAAGTGATTCTATCTGGTGCAGACTTTATTTTAGGTGGCGGTGAACTAAACATGATCCCCGTGGGGCAAAGTGGCTTCCACGGCACGGCTGCTGAGTATGATGCTCTAAGTACCAACGCGCTGCAACGTCCTTCTGAAAACTTAATTGAGCTAGCAAAGAGCCTAGGTTACACCGTGGTGTATACCGAGGAACAGCTTAACGAATTGCTCGATTCCACCAAGTACCCGACACCCCCAACCAAAGTGTTAGGAGTCTTTGCTCCAGTCCACACCTTTAACGATCGACCTGAAGAAGTTCTAGCTCAACGTGGGCAACCGCTCTACGTTGAAACTGCTCCAACGGTCGGTGAAATGTTGGATGTCACCCAGAAGTTGATGGAACAGCACCCCAACTTCAACAATGGCTCCATTGCGATCGTCGAAGAAGAAGGCTCCGACAACTTCGGCAACAACAACAACGCGGCTGGAACAATCGAAGGCGTTCGCCGCGCAGATGCAGCGATCGGGATTGCATTAAACTTTGTGAATAAGTATTCCAATACCCTGCTGTTAACCGCCGCAGATAGTGATGCAGGCGGATTGCAAACCACCGATCGCGATGATCCCGCTGCACCTGTTGGAACTGTCAATGCCAATCTCACCACTTCAACCCGTCCTGTTCCCCTTGACGGTCAAACCGGAGCAAACACTACGCCCTTCGTTGCAGCTCCTGATGCAAGTGGCGATGCTTTTCCCTTTGCTGTAGGCTGGGTCGGAACGCCTGACTTTAGCGGCTCGATCGTCAGCAAAGCTCACGGACTGAATGCAGAAAAGCTACCTGCCACTGTGGATAACACAGGCATGTACGAGTTGATGTACGAGACGCTGTTCAATACTGAATTGCCCACTCGCGTTACGCCTCCTACCCCGGCTCCGGCTGCAACGAAAGACACAGGGAACGTCATCTTTATTCACCCAGATGGCACTAGCCCCTCGCACTACATGGCGGTACGTAATATCGACAAAGGGCCAGACGGTCGATTGAACTGGGATATGATGTCCAACGCTGGTGTTTACCTGGGACACATGGAAAACCAGCTGACTGGAACGTCCAACGCGGGTGCTGTGACTCACGCCAATGGTGTTAAGGTGTTTGATGAATCCTTTGGTCTGGAGGAAGATAACACCGAGATTGTCCCACTGTCTGGTAAAGCTGGCAAAACAATTCTCGAAGAAGCGATCGACGCTGGAAAAGCAACTGCTTTGATTCAATCCGGACATTTGGCAGAACCAGGCTCTGCTGCCTTTGCGGCTGAAACCACAAATCGTTTAGGTGACGATATCCGATCGCGAGACAAGTTTTCTGAAATCATTGAACAAGTGATTCGCTCTGGTACGGATGTGATTTTGGGGGGTGGTGAGCTTTACATGCTCCCCAAAGGAACGACCGGCTTTCACGTCACGGCTGAATTAGATGCCAGTGAAAGCCGCCCAGAGCGTCGCCCAAGTACTAACTTGATCGAGCTAGCACAGTCTTTAGGCTACACGGTAGTCTACACCGAGGAGCAGATGAATGCTGCGGTGAATGGCTCAACCCCACCAGAAAAGCTCTTAGGCGTGTTTTCTGCGATTCATACGTTTGACGATCGTACCGAAGAAGCCTTGGGCTTAAATACAGCAAATCC
>JACJNW010000040.1 GCA_014695195.1 Cyanobacteria bacterium FACHB-DQ100
CCCTGCGATTTGTTTTTCAAAGGCGGGAAGGGCTTCGCGGATTGCCGCGATCGCGTACTCTGGCAAGCTCGAACCCAAATCTCCTAAATGCACACCCGGCGCGTAGGACGGCATCTGGCATGTCAACTATAAGTCAGCGGAACCATGAGCCATCTGATTGAGAGCTGCTCCGTCGATTACCGTGATTTTTCCGCCTCGACGATAAGACACCACTCCCTGAAGCTGTTTGAACAGTCGAACACATTCTTCGTAGGTAATGCCAATTCTCCGTGCAATGTGATAGTGAGACTGTAATTCAACATCGGCTCCAGGCCGATCGAGATCGATATGCTGCTCGATCGCGGTCGTCTGAATCAATCGAGCAAGACGAACGATTGCCCGTTCAGACACTAATCCATGAACGATGTCGTGCAGTTGTTGCAGTCGTTGATTGAACACTGCCATCATCTGGAGTGCAATTTCTGGATTCGCCTGAATTGCCTTGAGTAACGCCTCTCGCTTGACGGTCAGCACCTGCACTGAGTCTTCTGCAATGACTGTTGCGGGTGCAATCTGATTTCCAAACAGGGCTGGAGCCGCAAAAATGTCTCCTGTATTCAAGGTGCGAAGAATCGTTTCCTTCCCGGTTGTCGCTGTTTTCACCACGCGCAGCCTTCCATCAACGAGGGCATACAATGCCGCAGGGAGTGGATCACCTTCCTGCGTGATGGTTTCGCCCGCTTGATACTGCTGCATCGTTGCATCGGGTTGCAGTTGAGCAATCTGTTCCGGCAGGAGATTCGCAAATATGGAGACGCGGGTGAGCTGCTCGATCGTGGCTTTCATGTTTGCCTTTCGTAAGGACGCAAACTTTAACCTAGCCTATTTGATTAAAAACTATTCAGACTAAATTTGATCACAAGACGAATGAACGTGAGTTTCCAACAAAGGCGGGCCTATGGGAAGGGCGAAAGAAACAAATTTGTTTCCTAGAAGTTCGACGAAATTTCCTGCTTCGGTTTGAGCGGTCGAAAACTTCTGTCAAATTCACGTCGAATTAGCGCCCCCTTTTGCTCGATTTTTGGTTTAGGGTGTTGTGAGTATCAAGCATAGAGATAATGCTCGGCACTAAGGAAACACATTTTTTGGTTCGGGTGCGTGTCCGAGATAGATATAAGCAGCAGCTCGAAGCACAATTTGAGAATAGAGAATTTTCTGAATCTCTAAATTGGGCGCGCGTGAGGCAGCCGCTTTGTAAGCTTTAATTTCTCCTTCTAAGCTCCAATCGCCGCCAGTGATGTAATGGTCGTAGTCGTGCATGACAAGAAACGCAAAGCCATAAAACGGATTCGGATAGATGGAAACGTCATAGCTTTCCTCTGCCGAAACCCAAAGATGACCTTGTTCAATATCCGCAAACACTTCATCTGCGTTTTCATAGCGGAGATAATCGGAGAACTGAGGATTGACTGGAGTTTGACGAAACTGCTGCATTAACCAGTCACATAGTTCTTGTTGGATTTCTGGGAAAATTTTAGCGGGCTTTCCCTCTAAGTAAAGTTTGGCAAGCTTTTCGAGTTTGGAAACGGGTTGAGTTTTGAGCAACATAAGTTCAATCTTCTTCGCTTCTACTTCGATTTTGACAAACGATTGCGATCGTCAATATGAGGTACCTCAGTTCTGAAATGCGTCTGCTTCATCTCCAAGAGACAAAGGCAGAGCGATCGACAATCTATGTCGCCTCGCTGCTTCTGATACCCCTTCCTTACCCGGCCCCTTTGAGTCTGCAAGCGTTGTGCTGTGGTGGTTGAAGGGTTGCAGTCAGTAGGAGGAATATTGCAGCGAACCTGGAGTTAGCTAGACCTAGGGCATAGCAGCGTCTTTGTAAGATTTGAATTCAATCCGCTGAAATTTCTACACTGTCTCTATGAGCTACCTCATAGATTAATTCATCTGAGTTTGACAAACTATGAACAGTTAACTACAGGAAATGCTGTATGTCTTTAAGTGTTGAATTGTTAGAGTCCAGCTTTGCACAGATTAGAGAACAGGAACTTGATTTCACGACTCACTTCTACACAAATCTATTTACAGACTATCCAGAGATCAAGCCACTTTTTGCAAACACTCATATGGAAGAACAAGCAAAGAAGCTCTTCAAATCGCTTGTTTTAGTCGTAGCCAGTCTCCGCAACCCCGATGCTTTGACGAAGGCACTTGAAGGTTTAGGAACTCGTCATATTCAGTATGGAGTGTTGCCGGAACATTACCCAGTGGTAGGTAGTACATTATTGAAAACGCTTTCCTCTTGCCTAGGAAGCGCATGGACACCTAACACTGAGCAGGCCTGGAGTGAAGCTTACGCAGTCGTGACCGAACTTATGTTGAAGGGGGCAAAATATCCAACCGAAATTCTGGTTCCTAGATACAAAAATTAGAAGCCTCTGAAACGAAGACAAAAAGCATTGCCATGCAGGTAGGACTGATTCTTAACTGGGACTCACTAAACATCTGAGGGCATTGTCAAGTTAACCGTGTATGTTCAAAATTAAGCATGCTATTCCTTGAACATTCAGCCTTGCTCAATTCTACGCAGCAACTTTTGCGCCGCAGTTGATTGGCGAATTGCTGTCCGAATTTCTGGCATCATTCTCGAATCGATTCGAACGCCAACGCGGCATCGAGGTGGCTTCACCACGCCCTAGGCGACCAGCATCATTTTCTCGATGTCTCGCTAGCTGAGTGGGAAAGTGTAGTAAAGCCAAACACAATCACTGATGATTTCGCTAGGGAAGCGATGACGGAAATATATGAACAGGAAGTTGCGAACTCAGTTAAACCAGTACGATTATTCTGCATCCGGGTTAAGCTGACAATACCGTTAGAAGAGAATCTTCGACTTTGAGGAGGACACTAGCAATGACTTTAGAACGCAAGATTGCCAACACATTTCACATGGATGAGGAAACCTGGACACGTCATGCCAATCCCTGGAGTTTTTGGACTCGCTTCACTGTCCTGCCGATTCTGATTCTGGCAGTCTGGAGCCGTACCTGGCTGGGCTGGTGGTCGTTGGCCCCTATCGCGATCGCCCTGCTCTGGATGTGGATTAATCCCCGCATCTTTGCGAAACCTCAATCCACTAATCATTGGGTCTCTAAAGGGGTATTGGGCGAACGAGTCTGGTTGAATCGAGATACAGTTCCGGTTCCTTCACACCATCAGCAGATTCCGAACATTCTGAATTTGGTTTCAACCGTTGGTATGGCATTTGTGATTTGGGGATTGGTTGCACTGGATAACTGTTTCGCTCTGCTAGGGTGTGCCCTTGTTTACTTAAGTAAGTTGTGGTTTATTGACCGAATGGTGTGGTTGTATGAGGATATGAGGCATACCCATCCCCAGTATCAAAGCTGGCTTTACTAACCAGTTGCGGCTTTCAGGATCGAAGTTTGGTAGAGAATTCAAAATCTCAAGCACCTTCAGATTGAGAGGCTACTATGAACACAGCATTGCAAAGTCAAACGGATGTGTTAATTGTGGGTGCTGGTCCAACCGGACTCACCCTTGCCTGTGAACTACTTCGACGTGGGGTAAGTTGTCGCATCATTGATAAAGCTCCGGCACCTGCAATAACCTCCCGTGCATTAGGAATCCAGCCCCGTACCCTGGAGTTGTTCGATACGATGGACCTCATCGACCCAGTATTATCTACCGGAGGTCCTGTCCTTGATGCCAACTTCTATGAGGGCAATCGCTTGCTCCTAGCGCTCAGCACGGCAGGAATGCAGAAGCTAGATACACCCTACCCCCAGATTTGGATTACCCCCCAGGTTAATGTCGAACGAGTGCTCACTACACGATTGCATCAGTTGGGGGGTGCCGTTGAACGAGCCTGTGAGCTAGTGGACTTCCGTGATACTGGCTCCCAAGTGAGCGTTACAATCAATCACCACGATGGTGACGGAAGCAAACCCGAGGAAATTTGGGCGGGCTGGCTCGTTGGCTGTGATGGCGCCCATAGCCAGGTGCGGAAAGCCCTGGGGGTTAAATTTGAAGGCAGCACCTATGAGGAAAAGTTTCTCCTGGCAGATGTAGAACTGGATTGGCAGCGAGAGCACGATCGATCTCATACCTGGTTCCCGGCAGAGGGCATGTTTAGCATCATTCCCTTGCCCAATAGTCAACTGTGGCGTACCTTCGCTGTGGTGGAAGAAGAAACGGTACCATCTTTGTCGCTAGAGTTATTCCAGCAACTTTTTCGGGAACGTACTGGCGACACCCAGACAACCCTCAGCAATCCAACCTGGCTGTCAAACTTCACCATCAACCGCCGCATGGTCGATCACTATCGAATTGGACGGGTATTCTTGGCTGGTGATGCTGCCCACATTCACAGTCCCTTCGGCGGGCAGGGGATGAACACCGGAATTCAGGATGCCTACAATCTTGCCTGGAAATTGGCACTTGTGATTACGGGTCAGTCTCCTGAGCACCTGCTGAATACCTATCAAGAAGAGCGCTTACCCATCGCCAAACGGGTACTCGCTCAGACAGACACGAACACGAAAGTCCTGGTTTCCAATCATCCCATGATGCAATTCTTGCGTGAGCGTGTCCTGGCCTTAGATTCAGTCCAGGGCTATTTAACTCGACGGGGATCACAACTCTTCATCCATTACCGCACATCATCCCTCTCTCGCTCCTACTGGGGAAGTCAGGAGTTCAGCCTAAGGAACTGGCTCACTTGGCAACTGGGACCTCAAGCCGGCGATCGAGCCCCAAACGGAACGTGTATTCGGGCGGCATCTCACGAGGAAATCAGCCTATTCGAGGAGTTTCGCGGGACGCACTTCAGTCTGTTGTTGTTCGCGGGACTGAACTATTCAGAAGCAGAACGCACAAACCTTGTGAAAATAGCGCATCAAATAGAAGCGTTACTTGGAAACAGGGTGAAAACTCACATCATTGTCAGTACTGATAAAACACCGCAGAAACTGGATTGGAACGGTTCGGTGTTGCAGGATGAGTCAGGCACGCTGCACAAGAAGTATAGCGCTAGCGGAGCGTCACTCTATCTGATTCGTCCAGATGGCTACATCGGCTTCCGAAGTCAGCCTGTAACAGCAGAGTCATTACTGGAATACCTCAGCCGTCTCTTCTTGCTCGACGGCAGGCGCTCTTACCAGGAAACTCAGAAAAACACGAATAGGACGTGGGAGATGATCAAGCGGGAATTGCCGGTCATGTTTTCCAAAACGCGATCGCCAATCCCCTTAAGAATCACGAAGTGGATCGTAATCCTGGCTGTGGCACTACAGCTTTACGGCACACAGTGGTTCTGGTTCTGGATCTTCGGTCTTCTACTGGCGGGTTTGGCGACGCACCTCCTATACCGGCAGAAGACCCAGGGCTGGAAGAGACCGTGGGGTGGATGGAAAGACGTGGAAGCTAGCTAAATTCAAAGTACGGTATTGATTTCCGAGTGGGAGGAAGATCTCATGAAATCAAACGAATTGCATGTCGTCATTGGAGCCAGTGGTGGAACGGGGAGTGCGATCGTGCGAGAACTGGTTGCACAAGGAAAGCGGGTTCGTGGCGTGAATCGCAGCGGTCATGCCAATTTTCCCTTTAATATTGAACTGCTCAAAGCCGACGCAACGAATCAAGCTCAGATGCGTGAAGTCTGCCAGGGAGCAACGGTAGTCTATAACTGCGTCAATCCACCGTTTACTCAATGGAGGGAACTATTTTGGTTGTGTCGCAAAGACTTTAAAGTAACAAACGAATCGGTCTCATTCGTATTGCTTTAAGCCCTCACTCCAAAGAGTTCGCTGATAAACTGTGCTTGAGATACAATATCCCCTTGACTGATTCCTTTCATTTGTCCTTTGCGAATCATCGCCATTGCTCCAATTTCTCGCAACGTTCTCTTTGCTGTGTTAAATGATTGAAATCCCATCATCGGTCTCACAATCCGTTTGATTTTCCGATGGTCTTGCTCAATCCTGTTGTTCAAGTATCTGCTCTGCCGCAATTCGGTCTCAGTTTTCAATGTTTGATCTTGCTTCAATTCATCAATGGCAACGGGATAAGCCGCGTTTTTAT